>JAIEPY010000020.1 GCA_019748155.1 Burkholderiales bacterium
TTTAAATCCATTGGATTACAATTTAGTGATTGTATAAATTTAGCTTAGCCTATACCTATAGGAGGCTGAGTAGTAACTATGAAAGTCGCACAGGAAAGCTTGCGTATGGTTATATAAATCTATTCACACAAAAATTTGATATAATTCTATGATTAGTGGTTAATTACTTCAAATAAATATAAACGCACTTTATCGAAAGAAAAAATGAAGCTTAGTTCGATTATACACAAATTAAGACATGAAATATTAAAAATGTGGGTTTTATCATTTTATTTTACGGTTTTTTTTATTGCAATCAGTTATTTTCGTTTTGCTATACTAAAGCATGCTCAAGTGCCATATACTGATTTTGGGCTGGGTATCGTGAAAGCAATAGTTTGTGCCAAATTTTTATTAGTTAGTCAGGCAGTATATCCCATCAAGTTAAATGATGGTAAATCAATTATATTGCACATTATTGGACGCTCTTTATTGTATGTGATGCTTGTAACGATACACTTATTGCGATTGAGGAAGCTATTATGGCAAAAATTCATGGCAAAAGTCTTTTACATTCGATTACTGGGCTAAGTCCGGGATCAATTCATATATTTTTCTCATTGGATATACTTTATTGGCTGATGGTGGTACCGTATGTGGTGTTGTCTGCAATCATGCAATCAATCGGTGTAAATTCATTACGCGCAATATTTCTAGGTCACAGTAAAGCTAAACCAAAACAGGATTTGTAAATGTTAACAATCAATGATTTTCCAAGCTATAAGCTAATACCTCATCCAACCTCAATTACAAAACTAAAACGCATCTCAGCTCACTTAGGCGGAGCGGATATTTATGTAAAACGTGATGATACTAATTTTTTGGGTGGCGGCGGGAGCAAGTTACGCAAGCTCGAATTTTACTTAGGTGCGGCATTCCAAGCTGGTTGTGACACAATTATTGCAATGGGAGCAATGCAGTCCAATCATGCACGGTTATCCGCTGCAGCAGCACTCCACGCTGGATTTGACTGTGAAATTATCCTCGGGCATAAGGTGCCCCGTGATGATCCTGATTATCTCCATAATGGTAATTTATTACTTGATCGGATAATGGGCGTAACCATTCATGAAACCGATGCAGCAGCTGATTTGATGGCGCTGGCTTTAGCGCGTAAAGCTGAGCTTGAAGCGCTGGGTAAAAAAGTCTATATTATTCCTTTTGGCGGTTCTTGTGCCTTAGGCAGTTTAGGTTATGTTAGCTGTGCATTTGAAATAGCTGAGCAAGAACAACAAATTGGAGTAAACTTTGATAGCATTGTTTTAGCCAATGGTAGCAGTGGTACTCATGCCGGTTTATTGGCTGGTTGCGAGCTGGTGGGGGGTAGAGCTAAAGTTATTGGTTATAATGTACTAAAACCTATAGCAGATACATTACCAGTCACCCGGCAAATTACGCAAGAGATATTTGATTTGTTGCAATGTGAGAAACTGGTTGATGATAATCATATTTATTTAGATGATTCATATCTTGGCGCGGGTTATGGTATTCCAACGGATAGCATGCGTGAAGCGGTACGTTTAATGGCGCACGAAGAAGGGCTGTTTCTCGATCCGGTATACAGTGGTAAAGCATTTGCCGGATTTATTGCAGATATTAAGCAGGGCAAATTTGCCGGACAAAAAAATCTACTGTTTATGATGACGGGTGGCGCACCTGGTTTGTACGCCTACCAATCCGAATTCTAATTCTTTGGTATGCTCAAAATCATGCCCCGAGAAATCTTTTTGATGAATGCTTTTAACAAATGCAAAGGTTTGTTGAATCAACTCATGCTTATTTATCAATCAAGCAATCTTCATTTAAATTATATCCAGACGATAAAAGCGATCATCAACCAAAACGATGGGGAACTCCTCAGGTAGTTGAGTTTTATTCATCAGTGTAAACCCATTTTTTTCATAGAAGCGGTGTGCTGCCAAATATTTATCAGTGGTTCCCAAATAGATTGTAGTAAGTTGCTGCTGCTTTGCTGTAGCACGTAAACGCTCAAATAATTGTTGAGCTATCTTATGTGGTGCACCACGATAACCATCAGCGACAAACATTTTACGTAATGGACCTTGTGTTGGTGAAAAAATTTTAAGTGAAATTGTACCAACTACTTTTTCATCATCTAATGCCAGCCAAAAATTACCATGATTAACTTGATAAAACTCTGGGATTTGTAATAAATCTGGTTGTGCCTCAAGATTGGTTGCAAGTCCATATTCACCAACCTGAATCCCGAGAATTAATTCTACTAGTTGTGAGGTATATTGTTCTTGGTATTCTATAATTCGAATTGCCATAAATTTCTTCTCGTATAAAAATTAAGCAGACTTGTTAGGTCTGCTTAATCAATTAACTTACTGCGTGGCGGTGATTATTTCTTCTTAGGCATGTATAAATCGGTGATTGAACCATCCACGATTTCACACGCAAAGGCTACTGACTCAGATAATGTCGGATGCGCATGTATCGTTAGAGCCACATCATGAATATCACAATCCATTTCAATTGCCAGGCAAGTTTCTGCTAATAGTTCACCAGCGTTTGCACCAACAATTGCGGCACCAATTATACGATGGGTGTTTTTATCGGTGATAATTTTTGTGAAACCATCATCGCGTCCATTCCCAAGAGCACGACCTGATGCCGCCCATGGGAATTTACCAACTTCGATTTCCAGACCTTGCGCTTTTGCTTCGCCTTCAGTCAAACCAACCCATGCCACTTCAGGATCAGTATAGGCGATACCAGGGATAACCCGTGCATCAAAGAATGACTTCATTCCAGCACAGTTTTCGGCAGCTACACGACCTTCATGTACCGCTTTATGTGCAAGCATTGGCTGACCAATCACATCACCAATTGCATAAATATGTGCTACATTAGTACGTTGTTGTTTATCTGCCGGAATAAAGCCTTGTTCTGTTACGATCACGCCTGCAGCTTCAGCGCCGATGGTTTTACCATTTGGACGACGACCAGCAGCTACCAATATTTTATCAAATTTTTGTGCTTCAGCTGGTGCACTAGGACCTTCAAAGGTAACCCAGATACCATCAACTTTAGGCTCTACTTTAGCGCATTTAGTTTTAGTGTAGATTGCTTCATAGCGTTTTTTAATCCGGTTTTCGAGAACTTTAACCACATCACGATCTGCACCCGGGATTAAGCCATCACCAAGCTCAACTACGGTTACTTTAGAGCCTAATGTGCCATAAACCTCTGCCATTTCCAGACCGATAATACCACCACCAACCACTAATAATCTTTCAGGTACTGATTCAAGAGCTAGTGCTCCGGTAGAGTCAATCACGCGTGGATCATCAAACGGGAAGCCTGGTACTTTAAATGAATGTGAGCCTGATGCAATAATTGCATTGGTAAAACGTACTGTTTTAACACCTTCAGTAGTTGCTACTTCAATTGTATGTGGAGAAGTGAATTTGGCTAAACCTTGAACTTTTTCAACTTTACGTTGTTTAGCTAGACCGTCTAAGCCTTTGGTTAATTTACCAACAACCCCAGATTTAAACTCACGGATTTTATCAATATCTAGATTAGGTTTGCCGAAGCTCACCCCATGATGACTCATTTCATCCGCTTCGTTAATTACTTTAGCTACGTGCAATAATGCTTTAGACGGGATACAACCAACATTTAAACAAACACCACCCAAGGTTGGATGTTTTTCAATCAATACTGTTTTTAAACCTAAATCAGCAGCCCTAAATGCAGCAGTATAACCGCCAGGACCAGCACCAAGCACCATTACATCACAAACAATTTCACCATCTTTTGCTGCGGGAGTCGCTGTGGCTTGAGGCGCGGCAACTGGTGCAGCAGGTGCTGAAGCTGTTTGAGCTGGGGCTGTAGTTGTAGCCGCACCAGAAGCTTCAACTTTAAAGATTACATCACCTTCATTGATTTTTGAACCAACTTTAACCAGCATTTCAGTGATAACGCCTGCTTTGTCTGCAGGAACTTCCATAGTTGCTTTATCTGTTTCCAACATAATCAGGTTATCATCAATACTAACCGTGTCGCCAACTTTTACGTAAACTTCTGCAACATTGACATCACTATGTCCACCAATATCTGGAACTCTAATTTCTAAAATGCTCATATTTATTCCTTAAAATGTATAAAGTTATTTATGCTTGAGTTAGTCTTATACTCTAATTGGTAAAGCTAAATCATATCCCCAGAAAGTTAAAATTAATCCAAAGGTTCGTTTTAAAGCAAGGTAAACTAAGATTGCTACCTCGATTTTACCCGATTTTTGGTATATATATCCATATGCAGCGCCCACAAAAAAAGTTAAAATTACAAAATTAATTTCATTTGGGAGATGACGTGTTCCATCGACGATGCTTATCATCACGATGGGAAGCCCACTGGCAACAGCTTTAGACTTAATTTCAACAATTTGGTGCAAGCCGTTTTGTAATAGTTGACGATAAATTATTTCTTTGCTAAAGCTTTATAAATAAATCATTGCTAATAGACTACTGAGCGGTTTTGTAACAATATTTAAACTCGCAAACAGGTGTAAAATAACAAAGAGCGGGATTAGCTGAACAATATAAATTATCAGATAGCTTATCCATTTTCCAGATAAGATTGACTTTAAGTTGCGAAGATTGTACCGCCCCACATAAAAATTGAAATTTGCTATGTGGGGCTTTTTGTTACTAAAGAGCAAATGTAGCACAATATGAACTCAGTATTAACCGTTTTAGCGGCTTAGAACGTATAATGCGTGATCGACATAATGATCATAGAGCCATTCATTATTAGGGATAGTTTTGACTTGAGTAAAACCGAGTCTTTGAGCCACGGCATGACTCTTGAGATTGTTTGTTGCGCATTGGATATTAACGGTTACTAGATTGAGGTCTTGAAATCCATATTCAATCAACAGTTTTACTGCTCGTCGTATAATTCCCTGACCTTGGGTGTCTTCGCTAATCCAATAACCAATTTCAGCACTTGCGCCATCTATTTTATTGAAGCTGACAACTCCAATATACTGCTTATCATTCCATAGCCCAAGGATAAGATTAGTGCCATTAGCATAACCCTCCTGTGCTTTTTGGATAAACTGCTCTATATGGGCAACGGATGTCGTCTGGTCGAGCCATGGCATCCATTGCCTTAGATAGGTACGATTATGCTCAATTACCGCAAAAACAGAAGCTGCATCGCTGAGTGTAAATTTACGCGCCATGATACGCTCATCAATTTGCCACTTCAGCATGGTGTTGACTTTCTAATTGCCGAATAACTTACCAATGACGTTAGTAACACCCTGACTAACAGCATCTACCGCTTTATTTTGTTGTTGATTATTAGGGTTTCCTTGCTGCGGATTACCAAGAACGTTATTAATCTGTTGTTTAACATTTTGCTGGATTTGCTGTTTATTATTTTCAAAGGCAAGTTTGAGCAATTGTTGCTGAATTGAACCCCAGTCCAGACTAGCACTTGGTGCTGCTATCGTACCGCTAATTGTAGCTGGGAAAGTTAATTTTTTGAAAATCGGATTAATTCCGTTTACCAAAAGTTGACTACTGGTTTTGTAGTTTAAGGCTTTAGAGCCAGCTAAATTTGCCGAACCGGAGCCATTTAGAGCAACACTTGGGCCATTTAATTTAAATGCAGATGGATTAACTAAACCATTATTAATCGCGACATTGGCACTGAAGCTACCCAAATTAGTTTTTTGATTCAAATCCCGGGCAGCAGGTGAAGCGGCTTTAGCTATCTCAGCCTTCATATTATTGATAGCTTGAACGACTTGCGCTGAATTAGCCAAAGTTTGTACAATATCGCCGCTATTGGAGCCGCTATGCCCAATTACACTGTCGAGTTGCCCAACCAATTTATCCAAACTAATACCAAGCACAGTGATATTACCAATCTGAATATTTTGCTTACCACCTAGTGTTGCTAACTCCATATTGCTCCCAATGCTGGAGTTACCGCTAAACTGTAGCTGACGCATCGGAACACGATAACCATTTACATTACTAAAATCAGCGACATCCATCTGATCAATAGTGATATTTTCACTAAACGCCAGTGGTTTAAATGAGCTTACGTTAACATTCCCAGTCGCGGTTGAATTAGCAATTTTGGCGCGTAATTGGCTGAGACTAATTGTATTCATACTGCCACTAAAGCTAGTATTAAGCATAACTTGATTTAATAATGCTTTATTGCTAATATCTGGTGGCGTCATTCCTAGTTGTTGCATTACACCGTTTAATGAGAAAGTTGGTAGATTGATTGAACCGCTATATTTAGGATTAGCAAAATTCTGTACTGCCACCGTTGTGTTTCCACTTAGTAATGTACCAAATTTGAAATTAGCACCATTTAGATTTACGCTGTTGGTTGTAGCTTTAAAACTGCTATTAATTGCGAAACTATTAAGTAATGGTTTGTTTTTACGCTCAGCAACAGCAATACCAAGTCCGTCTAAAACTTTATTTAAATTAGTCTCCGAAAGGTTAATCGCTCCAGATACGCTTGGGTTAGCAAAATTTTGAATTTGTAAGCTACTAAATGCAGCTTTTAGGCTATCGCCAACACTTAGTTTAACGTTACTTAAATTAGCAGCGCTTTGAGTGGCATTAAAGCTACCGCTAAAGGCAAGGCTATTTAATAATGGTTTATTTTTACGCTCTGCGATTGCAATTCCCAGTCCATCCAGCGTTTTATTGAGGTTGAAAGTTGGAATGGTTACATCACCCATTACGCTTGGTTTAGTGAAGTCTTTGACTTGCAGGCTACCAAATGACGCGCTAACGCTATCTCCCGCACTTACCTTTAGACCTTTGAGCGAAATATTATTTTTATCGCCACTAAAGCCATTGCTGCTAATTGCAAAACTATTAAGCAGCGGTTTATTTTTCCGTTCAGTAACGGCGATATTTAAACTATCAAGTAGTTGATTAAGATTAAATTTCTCCAAATCCAGATTACCACTATAAACTGGGTTGGCAAAATTTTTCAAAGACAGAGCAACATTACCCTTAAATTTATCCGATAAATTGAATTTAAAATCTTTTAGCGTCAAGTTATTAGTATCACCATTGATATTACCCGAAAAAATCACATTATCCAAGAGTGACATGCCGTGGCGTTGTTTGCTAGCGATATTGAATTGATCTAAAATTGAATTTAGGGCTAATTTGTCAATGGCTAGATCGCCAGAATAAATTGGTTTAGCAAATTGTTTTACCTCAAAATTTAGTTTACCTTGTGCTAAGTCGTTGTATTTAAACTTAACTTTATTTAGCGAAAGTTGTTCTGCACCCTGATCAAAAGTAATTCCACCTCTAAAATCAGTATCAACAATCAGATTAGCATTTTTCACACCATAGTTTTGTTTTAAATCACGATCAGCATAGTTTAAGGTCGCATTGGTAAAGCTAAATGCGCTCATCTCAAGACGCAGTGGTTGTGGTTTACCGCCCTCAGCGCTAGCGATGTTTGACTCTTGATTTGGTGGCGTAAAAGTCCAGTTGTTAACTCCATTTTGTTTGATAAGTGCAAGATTAAGTCCATCAATTGCCAGCGTTTTAACTACGATGTGATTACTTAATAATGGAATCAAACCAACCGATACATCAGCTGAGTTTAAGGTCATGAAATTAGATTCGCTAAAACTGGCTGGATTAGAAAGGGATACTTGTTTAATGGTTACGCCCAAATTAGGGTAAATTTTCCAGCTAATATCGCCATCCAATGCGATAGTCCGTCCGGTCGATTGATAGACGGCTTTAACGATGAATGGTTTAAAGCGGTTAGGGTTTACTATGGTCACTAGGAGCACTAAAGCAATAGCAACTACTGCCACTATTCCTAATAAACTATAAAGCGTATATTTTATAAATTTTTTCATATCTTTCTTTCCGTTAATGGTTTTTCATCCAATGCGATCACTTAGAGTCTATACATAAAAGCTATACCTTTATCTTGTTTGTGATTCTACTGGCATACTTTCTGTTGACACTGCTACGGGTAGTTGATTTTCAGCTAATTTACAATTTGGTGCTTTGCTAAAGTCAAAGTATTTGGGACGATTCTTTACTCGAATATATTTGTCATTGATGAAGTAAACAAAGTTTGAACGCTCAGAACAATTAGCTAGCGTAAAGTTTGGTGCTGCACTTTCATTATCATGCGGAGCTACATTAAGAAACTTGTATTGACCTAGCTTCTTACCACAAAAACCAAATAAACTATACTGTTTAACATTTCCATGGTATTGTGCTTTAATCGCTGAGTCAGAAGCTAGTGCTAGCAGACCAAATTGATCAATCACAATTGGGTTTACCATTTCAGGGCTAGTTACCATAACCACGAAATTATTGCTTTCTTCCTCAAATGGTTGAAACATGATGCTTTGGTTTATTTTACACATGCTATTAGCAGGAAGAGTAAATTTACTCGCGCTTTCATCTAGGTTCTTTATTTGGATAGTTGTTGCTTTTGAGGTATTATTTTTTAAGTATAGATCATCCATGCTAACAGCTAATGCGCCTGCATTTGCGATTAGTGGTAGTATGCCAATTATGGCTAAATATATATGTTTCATAGCATATCCTTACATAGGTTAACACCGTATTATACTGTAATTAATTTGAATTAATGAGATATTCGAGTGAAAGATTAGAATGGGAAGATTAAGGTAGCTTATGCATCAAGTGGAATAAGCTTTTCTCCACTTGATAGCTTTTTTCTGTAAAGGAATTCTATGATTAAAGTGGCTTTGCATACAGGTCATAATCTTTAGCTGCAATAATTTCAACCTGAACAATATCTCCAGCTTGAATATTATCGTATTGCCCCATATTTTTGATGTAGATTAAGCCATCAATCTCAGGTGCATCATATTTACTACGCCCAACAATTAGCTTACGTCCAACTTCGTCAATGATTATTGGCATCTGGCTACCGATTTTGGCTTGTAATTTTGCCTGACTGATAGCTTGCTGGTGCTGCATGAAGCGGTGGTAGCGTTGTTCTTTAATTTCTTCAGCTACATGATCAGCAATCAAATTCGCTCCAGCGCCTTCCACTGGTGAGTATTTGAAGCAGCCAACTTTTTCTAATTGTGCCGTAGTCAGAAAATCCAGTAGCATTTGAAAATCTTCTTCGGTTTCGCCAGGAAAACCAACGATAAAGGTGCTACGAATTGCCAAATCTGGACAAATTTTACGCCATTGATTAATCCGCTCCAAGAGTCCATCAACATTTCCCGGGCGTTTCATTGCTTTCAAAACTTTAGGGCTGGCGTGTTGAAACGGTATATCTAGATAAGGAAGAATTTTTCCTTCAGCCATCAAAGGAATTACTTCATCAATGTGCGGATATGGGTAGACATAGTGCAAGCGTACCCAAACATCTAATTTGGCAAGTTGTTCACATAAATCAATGAACTTGGTTTTAACTGGACGCCCATTATGAAATCCGGTTACATATTTCTTATCGCTGCCATATGCCCCAGTGTCCTGAGATACGACTAATAGTTCCTTAACTCCTGCGGCAACCAATTTTTCTGCCTGAGTAAGCACATCACCGATTGGATAAGAGTCTAATTTACCGCGCATACTTGGTATAATACAAAATGAGCAGGTATTATTGCAGCCCTCAGAGATTTTGAGATATGCATAATGCTTAGGGGTTAGTTTTACACCTTGTGCCGGAACTAAATCTACAAATGGATCATGGGGCTTTGGTACGTACTTGTGAATTAAATTTAACACTTCCTGTGCTGCATGTGGACCTGTCACGCCTAATACATTTGGATATTTAGTTTCAATTACACCTTCTTTAGCACCAAGACAGCCAGTTACAATAACTTTACCGTTTTCTTTGAGTGCTTCACCAATTGCATTTAATGATTCTTCAACCGCCGAATCAATGAAACCACAGGTATTGACAACAACTAACTCAGAATCAGCATAACTGTTAACGACTTCATAACCTTCTGCCTTTAAACCGGTTAAGATATTTTCTGAATCAACTAGTGCCTTGGGGCAGCCCAACGATATAAAACCAATTTTTGCCATGCTTTATCTACTACCTTTTTCTGCATTAAACGGGAATTTTATCATATTCATAAAATTCTCAGCCTGACTTTGAATTTGTTCGTGTACTTGTTCCTGCATTTGAATGAAGTTGTTGGTGCTAGTATTAAGATAGTCAAAAATATTTTGTTGTACTTGTGGCCCACGTTCTTGCCAAAATTCTTTCCATAGATCTAGACTTGATGGAATCGAGTCTTTGGGGTAATTTGCTTTTAGCTGGGCGTAGAATCGCTTTTGCGTTTGACGGAGCATGTCCATTCCCTGCTCTAAAAATGGGCTAATTGCTGGTTGGAATGCTTTGCCATAAAAACGAATAATTTGCACTAGAAAGTCATTGGATAATATTGGCGAATCAGTAGCTTCTTCTTCGAGGAGGATTTGCAACAAAACGCTGCGGGTTACGTCAGTATCATTCTTAACATCAAGAACGCTCACCACATCACCATCCATGATCATTTGCTTAATATCTTCCAATACGATATAGGTGCTGGTCGCAGTATCGTAAAGCCGGCGGTTCTGGTATTTCTTGATAACTCTATGTTCTGGTTTTTTTTTCATAAGTACCTGATAGAAAAATTAAAAAAAACTTGACAAATTATGCTGCACTGCACAATAATATCGTCTGTAAGATATAATAAAGGTACTAATTATACCTCTAAATAATTATAACATGGAATAATTGTGCACTTGCAGCAATTAACCGAATTTTGGAGAATATTATCATGATTAAAAACGAACAAATTGCAACAGAAACTCAAAAAGCAATAGATACTGCAATGGAGTTAGTTACAACTTCAATTCACTCAGTTGAAAAATTAACTCACATTCAATTAGAAACTTCACGTCAAATTATGGAAGAAACTTCTAAAGCAATCAAAGAGCTAGCTAGTGTTACTGATCCTAAAGAAATGTTTAGCCGGGTAAATGCAATGGCTACTCAAGCGGTTGAAAAAAATCTTGCTTCAGCACGTGATGTTTATGATATCGTGAGCGAAGTTCAGTCTAAAATCAATAAAGTGGCTGAAGAAAGTGTACAAAACCTTCAACAAGCTGCATTAACTTCAGTTGATGGTTTAGCTCAATATAATCCAAGTGGCGCTAAAGCTGCAACTAATTCTTTAAAAACTTGGATTGATAGTGCTAACCAAGCATTATCAGCAATGAATAAAGTTGCCGCTCAAGTTACTGAATTTACTAATAGCAATATTAATGCTGCTACTACAGCAACGGTTAATGCTACGAAAAAAACTGCCAAAAAATAATTTATTATCTTTAGGTATATAAAAAACCGCGGTGATTTGATTCATCGCGGTTTTTTTGTTTATTCATTTTTTATACATGATTATTGGTTTAGAAAAAAGCTCCATAAATACTCTTCCGAGATAAGCTATGCCCAGATCATTATTTCTGGTAAAATACTGTGGTATGCTTTTGATTATACAGAATTTTATTTTAGGTTTTGTAATGTGGATTGCGTATTAATATTTGATGTGCTTAAGTTTTTTGAGTGCAATGCTTATTTAGAATATACAAGTGTAGGAAAAATAAAATAATGACCGAATTGGAAATAATTTGGCAGCAGTGTTTAATGTTGATTAAAGAGCAGGGCATCGTTAGCGAGACTGAGTATAATACTTGGGTTAAAACATTACAGCCACAGATCAAAGATAATAAATTAGAGATTGTAGCAACTAACCGCTTGACACATGATTTTGTCAGTAAGAAATTCTGGAGCAAGATTAGTGCTGTGTTAGCAGAGTTAACTGGTGGAGCTGAAGTACAGCTTGTTGTGTCTGAGGTTCGACCGACTCTAAATTTGCAGCAAAATACTAGTGCGGAAACTAAAAGCAATGATGAGAATAAAGCTCCGAGAATTGACAATGAAAACTTGGCAACGGCGGCACCTAAAGCACCATTGTCACGTGCGCAAGTTAAATCGCGACAAGATAAAGAGGTTTTAACCCAACTTCATCAATCGACTAAACTAAATAAAGATTATACGTTTGATAGTTTAGTGCGTGGTAATTCTAATCAGTTGGCTTATGCCATTGGGATGCATATTACCCAAGAACCAGGTAATCGCAATCACAACCCCTTGTTTATTTATGGTGGTGTTGGCTTAGGTAAAACACATTTAATGCAGGCAATTGGCAATGAAATATACAAAAAAAATCCGAATGCTAAAATTCGCTATCTACATGCCAATGATTATATTCAGGATGTAGTAAAAGCTTCGATGCGCCAAGGGTTTGATGAGTTAAAAAGGTACTATAACGGTTTAGATTTACTGCTAATGGATGATATTCAGTTTATTGCGGGTGATAAAACCAAGACTCAGGAAGAATTTTTTTATACCTTTAATAACTTGCTGGATAAAAGTAAACAGGTAATAATGACTTGTGATACTTATCCTAAAAATATTAACAACCTTAATGAGCGCCTGATTTCTCGCTTTGCCTCAGGTTTAACGGTTGAGATTCAGCCACCTGAACTAGAAATGCGCGTTGCAATTCTGAAGAAAAAAGCGGGGCGGAATAAAATTGATCTTGATGATGAAGTTGCGTTTTTTATTGCGCAAAATATTAAATCTAACGTCCGTGAGCTGGAGGGCGCGTTAAATAAAGTTGCCTACCACGCTAAATTCTCACGTAAGGGTTTGAGTATTGCAATTGCTAAAGAAGCTTTGATGGACATTATTGCAATTGAATCGCGTAGTGTGTCAATTGATGATATTCAAAAAACAATTTGTGATTTTTATAAGCTGAAAATTTCTGATTTATTATCAAGTAAGCGTACTCAATTAATTGCTCGTCCGCGACAAATTGCGATGACGATAACGAAAGAGTTGACCCAATATAGTCTTCCGGCAATTGGTGAGGCTTTTGGTGGGCGTGATCATACAACCGTGCTGCATGCGCAGCGCACAATTACTGATTTGCGGACCAAAGATGAAAAAATTGACCGCGAATATAAACTATTAATTCAAATGTTACAAAACTAATTTCTGAGGTATAACATGTTATTGAAATTTCAACGCGATACTTTGCTAAAACCACTTACTCAAACTACCGGTTTTGTTGAAAAAAAACAAACCATGCCGATTCTTTCAAATATTTATCTCAAAAAATCTGGAGAGCAGGTAATTGTAGTTGCTAATGATATGGAAATTCAGGCAACACTAAATGTTCAAGGTGGTATTGAGGGTGATGATTTTGCCATTACGTTGCCAGCTAAAAAATTGCAGGATGTATTGAAAGCGTTACCTGATGCAGAAATTAGTTTGGAAGTAATTGAAAATAAAGTTACAGTAAAAGCTGGAAGAACTAAGTTTACCTTACAAAGCCTACCAGCCGATCATTATCCACTATTAAGAGTTAGTGATGAATGTGTTGGTCAGTTTAATCTTGCGCAACGTGACTTGCGTGAATTAATCGGTAAGGTTCAATACTCAATGGCGGTGAATGATAGTCGGGTATTTCTCAATGGTATGTTGCTTGAAATAAAGAATAATCAATTACACTTGGTTGCAACTGATGCACATCGCCTGAGCTTTGTGAATTATGCGCTAGCGGATATGCTGTCGGATATTAGCACTATTATTCCACGTAAAACCATGCTCGAGCTTTATCGTTTATTAGAAGATAGTGATGATCAGGTAACGATTAAAATGTATCCAAATCAAGTAATTTTTGAAACTCAAAATAAACAATTGATTACTAAAGTAATTGATGGTAAATATCCGGATTATGAACGGGTGATCCCATTAACCAATGATAAATTATGTCTGATTAATCGTGAAGAGTTTTTACATGCCGTGCAACGGGTGGCAGTAATTGGAATTGATAAATTAAAAACTCTGGTGCTGGATCTAAAACCAAATTTATTGACGATTAGCTGCCGGAATGAGGAACAGGAAGAGTCACGCGATGAGTTAGCCATCCAATATGGTAACGATGCTGAATTACGCTTAAATTTTAACATCAGCTATGTTTTGGATGTCTTAAATAACAGTAATGCTGAGAATTTACAATGGGCGTTTTTCGATAATCAGCGGAGCATTTTGGTAACTGTGCCAAATGAAGTTGATTTTAAATACGTGATAATGCCATTACGCAATTAATTACTCAATTACTCTTTGTCTTTGAATCTTGTACTTTGTCGGATTTCAAAAAAGACTCCTTATGTAGTTCTAGCTACACTGCGTCATCTTTTTTATCAATCCTTCGCGTCCAAGAATCAAATACTTCGAGTAATATTGCTTAGTAATAAAAATAAGTTAAGTTTATAGGATTGAATATGTCTGACAATAATCAACAAAGTTATGATAGTAGTAGTATTAAGGTTTTAAAAGGGCTGGATGCGGTACGTAAACGCCCGGGGATGTATATTGGTGACACTCAGGATGGCACTGGTTTACATCATATGGTGTTTGAGGTTTTAGATAATGGTATTGATGAGGCGTTAGCCGGACATTGTAATACGATTCGAGTTGTAATTCATGAAGATAACTCAATCTCTGTCGAAGATAATGGACGTGGGATTCCAACCGATATTCATCAGGAAGAAGGACGTTCGGCAGCTGAAGTTATTATGACGGTGCTTCATGCCGGTGGTAAATTCGATAGTAATTCTTACAAAATCTCGGGTGGTTTACACGGGGTTGGGGTTTCAGTGGTAAATGCTCTATCTGATTGGTTGCGCTTAACAATTTGGCGTGATGGTAAAGAACATTGGATGGAATTTAATCGTGGTGATGCAGTTGCGCCATTAAAAGAAATGGGTGATGCGCCCAAAGGTCGTAAGGGAACTCGCGTTCATTTTATGGCGAGTGCTGAGACTTTTGGTGTGGTTGAGTTTCATTATGAGATATTGGCAAAACGGATTCGTGAGCTATCATTCTTAAATAACGGCGTTAATATTGTTTTAGCTGATTTACGGGTTGGTAAAGAGGAAAGCTTTGCATACTCTGGCGGCGTTGCAGGCTTTGTTGCATATATGAATCGCAGCAAAACTGTTTTACATCAGAAGATTTTCCATGGTGTTGGTGAACGTGATGGCATGGGGGTGGAAGTTGCAATGCAATGGAACGACTCATATAGTGAAAATATCCAATGCTTTACCAATAATATTCCGCAAAGAGATGGTGGTTCACATTTATCGGCATTACGCACGGTAATGACACGTACGCTCAACCAATATATCGAAGAGCAAGAGTTGGCTAAAAAAGCTAAAGTTACCACAACTGGTGATGATATGCGTGAGGGTTTAACCTGTGTTCTTTCGGTAAAATTACCCGATCCTAAATTCTCTTCACAAACTAAAGATAAATTAGTTTCTTCCGAAATCTCGCCAGTGGTTCAGGAATTAGTTAATGAAGCTCTTAAAACTTATCTTTTAGAAAATCCGATTGATGCTAAATTAATTTGTAATAAAATTGTGGAATCAGCACGAGCGCGCGAAGCTGCGCGTAAAGCGCGTGACTTAACCCGTCGTAAAGGTGTTTTGGATGGGCTGGGTTTACCAGGTAAATTGGCAGATTGTCAGGAAAAAGATCCAGCGCTTAGTGAATTGTACTTAGTCGAGGGTGATTCGGCAGGTGGATCGGCGAAACAAGGGCGCGATCGTAAAAATCAAGCGATTTTACCGCTTAAAGGTAAGATTCTGAATGTCGAAAAATCGCGTTTCGATAAAATGTTATCTTCGCAGGAAGTGGTGACTTTGATTACTGCTTTGGGTACCGGAATCGGTAAAGATGAATACAATGCAGATAAATTACGCTATCATCGCATCATTATCATGACCGATGCCGATGTCGATGGTGCGCATATTCGGACGTTGTTGTTGACTTTCTTCTATCGTCAAATGCCAGAATTAGTTGATCGTGGACATATTTATATTGCCCAACCACCATTATTTAAAGTGAAGCAAGGTAAAAATGAGCGTTATGTAAAAGATCAGGATGAATTTGATCAATATATTTTAGAATTAGCGCTTGCCGATGCTAAATTTAGTGCCGACGGTACAGTATTAGTTGAAAAAGATCAGCTGACTAATATGGCAAAAGTTTATTTAAAAGCCAAACAAATTATTGAATCGCACAGTCGCTTTATGGATCGTGAAGTTCTTGAAGCATTGTTGCGTGTGAAACGTCTGAGTCTGGATACTTTAGATGCGGCTAATGAAACTGTTGAAGTGTTAACTGGGGCTCTTGCTGGTCATAAAATTAATTTTGAAGTATTATTTGATGAAATTAAACAAAGCTATCGTCTGAGAGTAGTGCGGATTGTCCATGGTAATCATATCGTTACGACTTTAGATAGTTATTTCTTGGAAAGCGGAGATTATTCACGGATTAGCCGTGCTGGTGAATTAGTTGCACCAATTAGCGGTATCAATATGCTTGCGTTTAGAGGTGAAAACAGTAAACAAGTTGCAACCTTTAGCAAGGGGCTTGAATGGCTAATGAATGAAGTTAAAAAAGGGATGAACATCCAACGTTACAAAGGTCTGGGAGAGATGAATGCTTCTCAATTGTGGGAAACTACGATGGATCCTAGTGTAAGACGTTTATTAAAAGTTACCGTTGAAGATGCGATTGCTGCAGATAATATTTTTAGTACTCTGATGGGTGATGAAGTAGAGCCACGACGCAATTTCATTGAAAGCAATGCATTGATGGCACGTAACGTCGATATCTAATTTATCTCAGCAGCTATGCTATAAGATAGATTGATAATCCTAGATCGTTGCTTTGCTCCTCACCTACGTGCTGTAGGCATCGTCGCAAAGCGCGCCTACTAGTATACATGAATAAAATTGGGGTGGTTATGCAAAAAGTAATTCAATTTGCCTATGAAGAATTTTTATCGCGAGATGAGTTAAATCTTGCTGATGTTGAATTATTAAAGCGCGCAGCCGAAGCGGTTAATCATGCCTCAGCGCAGTTTTCCCATTTTAATGTAGGAACCGCAGCACGACTAAGCGATGGTTCAATCTATACTAGCAGTAATAAAGAGAATACTTCAATTATAACTTGTGCGGAACAAAATCTACTTTTGGAACTTCATTCCTTATTGCGTGAGTTTACGATTGAGAGTATTGCAGTAACTTTTAAAAATATGAACCCAGGCACCAGTAGTGATTTCCCAATTACTCCTTGTGGTAAATGTCGCCAGCTACTTTTAGAAGCTGAAGATAAATCAGGGTATGCAATGCGAGTAATTATGGCTGGTCAATCCGGTAAAGTTTATATTGCAAGCGGAGTACATTCGATGTTACCTTTGGCGTATAGTGAGTCTTTTCTTCAACATAATCATTAATTTTAAAGTGTAATTTAATGAAATTATTTCAGAATTTGATTTTAACCACTGCTGCAATATCGCTTTGCTCGTGTGCGAGTAATCCGTTCAGTTCTTATAAATCTACCAGCGATACGACATTGCATAAAATCTATAGTGGGCAATTACCGATGGCAATGGAAGCAGAAAGTACCAGCGATCCATTGTATAATATGGAATATGGTAGTTTATTGCGCATGGATCAAAATTATTCGCAAAGTAACTATTATTTTAGTTTAGCCCAACAAAGTATGGATGTGTGGGCAAATAGCTGGATGAGTACCACTGGTGGGCAATTGAGTAATACTGCATTGTCAATGCTAGTCAATGATAATGCGACTGAATATCAGCCGCGTGGTTATGAACGGAGTTTTGTAACGACTTATCATGCCTTAAACCATCTGGATCTTAATAATTGGCAAAATGCGCGGGTTGAAATTAAGCGGATGTATCAAATTGAACAAGCTACTGAAAATTACAATCAGGCACTCTACAATCAGGAAGCACAAGAGTTTCAGAAGGTAAAACAAGATAGTCAGCAAAATTATTTATCAACACAAATTCTCAAGAAATACAATTTCACTGATATCAATACACCCCAAGTTTTAGCGCTAAAAAATAGTTATCAAAATGCGTTTAGCCATTACTTGGCTGGGTTTGTTTTTGAGGCACTAAATGAACCAAGTTTATCGCGCCCGGGATATGTTAAAGCAGGTCAGTTAAACCCAAATAATACGCTAATTCAACAAAGTATTGACAATATTGATAGTAATACCCGTTCCAAAAAAGGAACTACCGATTTATTGATTGTCGAAGAAATTGGGCACGCACCGCAAATTAAATCGGAAGAAGTTCATGTGCCGATCAATTTGAATTTTAGTGCCTCGCAAAACAATCAACAATCCTGTATCAATATGATTGATGTGTTTTATCCACGCTTGATTATGGATCAAATGAATACAACGCCGTATGCATTCTCACTAGATAATACCAACTATAATCCAATGCTGATGGTTGATGTAAATTTGATGGTGGCGCGTTCAATCCGCGATCAAACGCCACATATTATTGCCCGTAATGTTGCTGCCGCAGTGCGTAATATTGCCACTTCACAGGCGGCTTGTACGGCTGGTAATAATGGTGGTTCGTTGGGAACAATACTAAGTCTTGGTGCTAGCTTGGGTGGTATGCTCTTGGATCGGGCTGATGAACGGACGTGGACTTTATTACCAAGCAAAATTTATATTAATCGGGTGAATAATTTAGCTTATGGCGAGCATAAAATAACAGTGAACCTTAATGGTGTGCCACATATTCAAACGATTACGCTTAATCAACCATACCAAATTGTGACATTTAGGGTAATTGGTAGCCAAATTATATTTAATCTTCAAAGGGGTAGTGTGTGAAAAAACTGATATATAGTTTGATGGGAGCTGGCGTTCTTCTTAGTGCATGTAGTACCAATCGAATCAAAGACCATGTAGTTGAAGTCGGTAATATGGGTAATGTAAAAGTTACCAAAATGACCTCAGTACGGGTAAATGGTTTATTAATTGCGCAAGGGTATTTCCATAATACAGGTAGCAAAGCTGCTCAGGGATATTACCGTTGTCAATTCTATGATGCCAATAAAATGCAAGTTGGTGATGCTGAACAATGGCAATTGCTTACAATTTATCCAAATGAAGATCAGCCAGTTAAATGTCAGGCAACCCAGCTTGAAGCCACTGATTTCAAAATCGAATTTTCGAATGATGCAAGTAACGTAACGATTTATAACTAAGTAAAGGATGAAAATGAAAACTAAACTATTACAATTATCTCTATTAAGTGCCACTGTATTTCTAGGCGGTTGTGCTAGCCCAACTATTTCTTATGTTGATCCTAATGCGGTAAATAATCTGACTACTAATTTTAATCAAAATGATTTACGCGCAGTAGCTCAGGATATGTCAATGCAGTTAATTCAAAGCGGTAAGATGAATAAATGTAAATCTTATACGATTTCACCAGTTAAAAACTCAACTGATCAATACGTAGATACTTCGGTTATGACTAATGCGATGGCAGATAAATTATCTAATTCATCGGCAGTTAATTCAACTTATGTAGTTTCAACTCAGGAAATGCAAAATCAGGTGGATGAATTAGAACGTCAGAATCAATCTGGCTTATACGATCAATCAACTACCGCTAAGACTGGTAAAATGAAAGGTGCGCAATGTCGCGTAGATGGTAAATTGACCAGTGACACTTCAGTTGGACCAGATGGTAAGACTACGTTAGTTTCATATACTTTCTTCGTTCAAGTCTTTGATGTACAGCAAGGTGCTGCAATCTGGCGTAATTCGAAGAATATATCTAAAGCTAAAACTTATTAAAATGAGTTAATCATGCTTGCAGTTGTTTTGCAATCTGTCACAAACTGCGCAAATTAAAGATAAAAGGTGTTGTCGATGCAGACCAATTATATTGAACGAGTTAATCAGTTTGAAGAAAAATATCGCATCAGCTATTCTGCTTGGGGCAACCCTCAGGCAGAAAAGGTCTTACTCTGTGTTCATGGTTTAAACCGCAACAGTCGTGATTTTGATTTTGTTGCGGCAAAAATGGTTGTGCATGGTTATTATGTAATTGCACCAGATTTGCCAGGACGTGGCAATAGTGATTATTTAGATGACCCGCGCGGTTATAGTTTAGAATCTAATATTGCAGATTTAATTGATTTACTCCATCAGCTTCAAATTGTCAACTATGATTTTCTCGGTGTTTCCTTGGGTGGTATTTTGGGCATGATGCTTGCCAGTTTACCGCAAAATAATATTCGTAAACTAGTCTTGTCAGATATTGGTGCAGAAGTTGAATTTGCCGGAATTGCCCGAATTGCTGGTTATAGTATGCACCAGCCTGATTTTGCAAGCTATTCTGAAGCTTGTGAATATTTGCGGAGTTTGTCTTTAGATGATGGTATTTATCAGGAAGAAATTTGGCAGCATATGTTTGTCAGTTCCTTTCAGAAAAATTGTAGTGGGCGCTGGGAACTTAAACGAGATTTACGATTAGCAATTAGCTTGGCATCGACAATGAATGGCAGCGATAACCTTGAGTTTTGGAGTTTTTGGGAACGCGTGATTGTAGCAACCTTAGTTATTCATGGTGTGCACTCTGATTTACTTAGCACCGCGACCGTACAAAAAATGCAGCACCAAAATCCACAAACTGAAGTATTAACGGTGAAGGACGCCGGACATTCGCCATATTTATACCGAGAAGAGCACTTGGCACGAATTTCACAGTTTTTAAATATTTAACCATATGGGAGAAAATCATGAATTCAGGTAGCAGAGTAATTGGAGCTATAATTCTAGCCGTCGGAATAGCCGCCAGCGGACACTATATTGGTAATGGAATTAAGTTTTTTCGTAATTTTGATCGCTCGGTTGAAGTTAAAGGTTTGGCTGAACAAAATGTTAAATCAGATTTGGCAACCTGGAGTATTAATTTTAGCGTCAGTGGCGGTGACCTCAAAGCCTTATATCAGCAAGTTAGTCTTAACCAAAAAACGGTAAGTCAATTTTTAGCAAGTAATGGTTTTGCGGCAAAAGACATCCAATTAGGCACAATTAGTGTCAATGACAATTGGGCAAATCAATATGGTAATCCCAATGCCAAGCTACCGCATTATCAAATTAGCAATAGTGTGAGTGTTACTACTTCTAATGTTGATTTGGTGGCAAAAGTTAGCCAGAATGCTGGTGAATTAGTCAATCAAGGTGTGATTGTTACCAATAACAGTATCAGTTATTTTTATAATAATCTTAATAGCATCAAAGCTGGGATGCTGGATAGCGCCACCCAAAATGCTAAATCCGCCGCCGAAACTTTTGCAAAAAATACTCAATCTCAGGTTGGTAAAATTAAATCTGCCAGTCAAGGAGTGTTTACTATATCTTCGCCGGATGGCTCAAACGTGGGGGACACTAGCAATCTCAATAAAAAAGTGCGCGTGGTTACTTCCATTCAATTTTTCTTAAATTAAGTTAATGATGCGCATCATAGGTTTTGTTCTATTGTTGCTGTATTCGCTGACTGGATTTGCGGATAATGTTCGTCAGTTTCCGGCTAATGCGATTTTTGCAACGGTTAAGAAAGTTGACTATCCACAAGTTATTGTGCAAGAGATTCCGAGTAATTGGGGGAGCTCATTATTAGGAATGATGTTACTTTCGACGCGTAAATTAGTAATGAGTCCTTCATCGGTAATTCGTGGGCTGGATAATAATAATCTGGTGCAAAACTATCTGCCCAATTTACTGGATCAGCCGGTGGCGCTTCAATTGGATTTTCAGGGACGGATTTGGGTAATTTGGCAGCTACGTAGAGATGAGACTAATTGGGTCATTCAACAAAAACGTAATGTATGGCTGAAGTGAGGTTAGCGTGCAATTAATAATGTTTGCAGAATATTTAGTTAGCAGCTATCGTTACGCTGAGCTTCTTGCTTCGTATTCCAATAGTTACAGATTTTAGAATATGAGCACTTACAAATAAGGGAAGATATGATTAGCAGTAAAGTTATTATTGCATTGGATTTTAGTGAGCGTCAGCAAGTATTGGATTTGGTTTCAGGTTTAGACCCTCAAGAGTGTCGGCTTAAAGTTGGTAAAGAATTGTTTACCAGCTATGGTCCGCAAATTGTGCGTGAGTTGCAGGCACTAGGTTTTGAAATATTTTTGGATTTAAAATTTCACGATATTCCCAATACGGTCTATAAAGCAATTCGAGCGGCAGCTGATTTAGGTGTGTGGATGGTTAATGTTCATGCCAGCGGTGGGCGTGCGATGCTGACTCAGGCGCGACAAGCGATTAATGATAGCCAAAATAAGCCGTTGTTGATTGCAGTGACGATTTTAACTAGTCTGAGTGTCAGCGAAGTCGCCGAAATTGGCTATGGACAGGATCTCGCAAGCCTAGTTAAACATTTAGCAGGCTTAAGCTACGAGTGTGGTTTAGATGGAGTAGTATGCTCAGCGCAAGAAGCAAATATAATTAAAAGCGTTACCGCGCCAGGATTTTTAACGGTCACGCCGGGTATCCGTCTGGCTGATGCAACTAAAGATGACCAGACTCGTGTAATGACACCTGACGCAGCGGTTAAAAATGGAGCGGATTATCTGGTGATTGGACGCCCGATTGCGCAAGCGCAAGATCCACTAGCCATTTTGCACAAAGTAAATTCCTTACTCAATAAATAAGTTGTAATTTTAACTAGTGTTCAAAGTCCAAGCAATAAACTTGAGTGATGAATATAGCTAGTAATAAACAGTAATTTTAATATGGAAGATTTGGATAGTGGAGAATAATTTAACCCGTAACTTACTGGGTTTTGCCAATTTTTTAGCCGATGAAGCCGCGCAGATTAGCCGCAAATATTTTCGTCAAGCAATAACTATTGATAGCAAAGATAATAAATCTCCGGTAACAATAGCTGATCGTGAGATAGAATTACGTTTGCGTGAGCTAATTAAACAACATTATCCGAGCCACGGGATTATTGGTGAAGAGTTTGCTAATCACGATACACAAGCTGAATTTTGCTGGGTCTTAGATCCGATTGATGGAACAGTGGCATTTTCAACTGGCAAACCAAGCTTTACTACTTTAGTTGCATTATTACGCAATGGTGTGCCTTTGTTGAGTATCATAGATCAGGCAATTAGCAAAGAGCGTTTTAGTGGTATAGCAAATCATGGTGCATGGCTAAATAATGCAACGCTGCAAACTAGTCTACAAACCGAGGTTACGAATGTACGCCTGAATGCAACTACTCCATTGATGTTTACAACTGCTTACGAGCGCGATGCTTTTGAGCGCGTGTGCTCTCAGGTGCGTTTGACTGCTTTTGGTGGTGATGCCTATGCTTTTGCCTTGTTGGCAGCCGGGCATATTGATGTGATAATGGAAGCAGAATTACAATATTATGATATTGCCGCCTTAATGCCAGTGATTGAAGGCGCTGGTGGTGTAATTAGCGATTGGCAAGGTAAACCTTTGGATCGTGAATTTAATGGTCAGGTTTTGGCATCAGCTAATGCCGAATTACATAACAAAATTTTACAAATTATTAATAGTTGATTTTAGGAATATAAAATATGGAAAAAACTGCAATTACCCCAATTCGGAGTGAGAATTACCCAGAGTGGTATCAACAAGTGATTGTTGCTGCTGATTTGGCAGAAAATTCTGCGGTACGCGGTTGCATGGTAATTAAGCCGTGGGGATATGCAATTTGGGAATTGATGCAAAAGGATTTGGACAAACGCTTTAAAAAAACCGGGCATGTTAATGCTTATTTTCCATTATTAATTCCACTTAGCTATTTAGAAAAAGAAGCGGCACACGTGGATGGCTTTGCCAAAGAATGTGCAGTAGTTACGCATCATCGCTTGGTTGCGGATGGTAAAGGTGGACTTAAACCAGATGGTGAACTTGAAGAACCATTGGTAATTCGTCCAACTAGTGAGACTATTATTGGCGAAAGTTTTGCTAAGTGGGTCAAATCTTACCGTGATTTACCATTACTGATTAATCAATGGGCAAATGTAATGCGCTGGGAAATGCGTACGCGTTTATTTTTACGCACTTCTGAGTTTTTGTGGCAAGAAGGGCATACTGCGCATGCTAGCTCTGAAGAAGCAGTTGAAGAAACTATTAAAATGCTGGAAGTTTATGCTGCGTTTGCTGAAGATGTAATGGCTATGCCAGTAATTAAGGGGGAAAAACCTTGCTTTGAACGTTTCCCTGGGGCAGTAAACACGTATTGTATTGAATCAATGATGCAGGATTGCAAAGCCTTGCAAGCGGGAACTTCGCACTTTTTAGGGCAAAACTTTGCGAAAGCATCCGGAATTGAATTCCAAAGTAAAAATGGTAATTTAGAACATGCCTGGACTACTTCGTGGGGTATGTCAACTCGGATGATCGGTGGCTTAATTATGACGCATAGCGATGATAATGGTCTAGTGTTACCACCACGAATTGCGCCACAGCAAATTGTGATTCAACCTATTTATCGCAATGACGAACAACGTGCGGCGGTATTGGCATATTGCCAGCAGTTAAAACTTGACCTGGAAGCACAAAATTTTGCGGGTGATGAAATTCGGGTTATGATTGATGATCGTGATATCCAGGGTGGAGCAAAATCATGGGAATGGATTAAAAAAGGTGTGCCATTAAGAGTTGAAGTTGGTCCGCGGGATATTGAAAAAGATGCAGTTATGCTTTCTCGTCGTGATGACTTAAGCAATAAGCAATCAACACCACGTGCAGAGCTGATTGCCAATGCTGTAACACTCTTGAGTGATATGCAGGATAATTTATTTGCTAAGGCTAAATCTTTCCGCGACTCGCGGATTAGTGAAATTAGTTCTGTTGCTGAGTTTAATGCTTTCTTTGCTGCCGAACAAAATATTGATAGTGGCTTTGTATTGGCATATGCAGTCGATGAATTTGCAATTGAAGAATATATCAAACCGCTTAAAGTTACCGCGCGCTGTATGCCATTAGCGGATAATGATACCCCGGGCGTGTGTATCTTTACCGGTAAACCAGCTAAACATAAAATGATTTTTGCTAAAGCATATTAATTGATCTTATAATCAGAAGATATAGCTGTAAGCATAATCTCCAGTTGATTATTTATGATTACGGTTATGAGAAATACACGGTTAACCCATATTCAAACACCATGGCTGTTTTGTCATACAATATTACGCACGTAAACAAGTTGATGGTAAATACGTTGTTGTGGCTTAACCTTGGATATCAGCTAACTCATGCATTTAATCTGCAAGGTTTGGAGACGATAGCAATAGATGTGAATAGCGTGAGTGATGCGGATATTGAAGCTTTTAGAACGTTGTTAAAAGTAACTCTTTGCAAAACAGAAGTTTATATGGTGGTAAATTATAACCTTTATGGTTGAGTATATTAATGAATCATGTATTTTAGTATCCCTGCAACAGACACGATACCAGCAACTCCAATTCCTAGCATCCATTTAATTAGCTCAAGTTTTAACTCAACTAAATCCCGTTTCGTGACCAAGTCTTGACTAGTTGCAATATCACTTATGATTTTTTCAATCGTTTGTGCTTGAATATCTGCTTGATCTTGACTAACTCCTACGCTACGTAGCTGTCTTGCATAATCAATAGGATCAAATTTTAATGTTGACATTTTCTCTAGACTCCTAATAGTTACGAAATTGTATCATATTTTTAGTTATTCCGATGAATAAACCTAATGTGAGATATAGAAAATAAGTTTTACTTAAATTGTTATAATATTGGGTTATTTAGAAAATTAATTTCAGAGTGTTAGGGAGCTTACGATGTTAGAACCAAGATTACGGGTTGCATTACAAAAATCAGGAAAATTATCCGAAGGTAGTTTGGATTTACTTAATAAATGCAGTTTTAAATTACGCCCAGCCAAGAATCATTATCTGATTCAATCCAAAGAAATGAATACCGATTTTTTGATGATTCGCGATGATGATATTCCGGGTTTTGTAGATAGTGATGCCAGCGATATCGGGATTGTTGGTGAAAATGGTTATTTTGAATACATTTTGGAAAATCCTGAGCATAATTTAACCGTGATTGCTAAGCTGGGTTTTGCGCAATGTCGTTTGAGTATTGCCGCAGCACATGATTCTGGTATACAAAAGTTAGCTGATCTGAATGGTAAAACCATTGCCACTTCATACCCGGAGACTTTGCGTGATTTCTTGGCTAAGAATCAGATCAAAGCCAAAATATTGGTAATGCATGGCTCAGTCGAGCTAGCGCCTAAGATTGCGATTGCTGATGCAATTTGTGATTTGGTGTCTACTGGTACTACGCTTAAAGAAAATGGTTTAGTTGAGCTTCACATTATTTTGGAAAGCGAAGCCGTGCTGATCGGGCGTAAAACTGCAGCAGCGGATATTTCGGAGCGCACCAATGAATTAGTTTTTCGTTTACAAAGCGTGATTAAGGCCAAAGACAGCAAATATATTATGCTCCATATTGATAAAGATAATATTGATAAACTTAAAGAAATGCTGCCGGGTTGTGAGTCGCCAACGGTCTTGCATTTACACGGTACAGATAATAAAGTTGCGGTGCATGTGGTGAGTAAGGAAGGTGTATTTTGGGATACGATTGCCAAGCTCAAAAGCATTGGTGCTTCTTCGATTTTGGTGTTGCCGATTGAAAAGATGATGGATTAAAATTGATAGTTTTGAGGTGAATTTATGACGCAGTTAAAAAAGCCAAATGCAAAGAAAGTTAATAAAAAGTCAACTAAGTCGCGAGCTAATAAAAATGAAACACTAAATAAAGTAGATTTATCTACTTGGCAGACTACAGATGAAGATGAGATTGTTCGACGACAAATCAGAGCAAAGCAAGAGCATTTTGTAATAGAGAATCTAGAACCCGAATATCATCATTTTAGCACTTTTAAAATCTCATCGGTTAAGGATGCAAGTTATACGGTGGAAATTCGTTCATTGGATTCCAGAATTAATTCTTGCAATTGCATTGATTTTCGGAGTAATGGCTTAGCTACTTGTAAACATATTGAGTTTACCTTAAATTATTTGCAAGCACGTGGTATTCGGAAGTTCAAAACTGCAGCTAAAGCAGGTAGTTCTCGCGTCGAAATATTTCTCGATAATTGCTATGATATCAGCAGTTCCGTTGCAATTAAGATTCAATACCCTACTAATTCCGATACTAAACAACTAGAACAGTTAGACCAATTTTTTTCGACCAATGGTCAGCTCTTGGGCGCTCCAGAAAAATCTTATGCAGTACTCAAATCTGTGCTCGAACAGTTAGAAGAAAAATTTCGCGGTAAAGTAAGAATCTCACAACATATTGATTATTATATTGAATATCAGCAGCAACAAGGGTTAAAGACCGAACATTATAATACTTTCATGCGTGATGTTGCTTGTGGCAAGATTAATTTAAATTTGGTTAAAGCTGAGTTGTATCCGTATCAACGCGATGGAATGTTACATCTGGCATTTAATGAGCGCGCTTTGCTTGCTGATGAAATGGGCTTGGGTAAAACCATTCAGGGAATAGCCGCGAGTGAATTATTGCGTCGTTATCAGCAAGTAAGCCGAGTTTTAATTGTGACAACAGCTTCATTAAAATCCGAATGGGAAGAGCAAATCGCCAAATTTACCGATAGTTCTAGTTTATTAATCTATGGTACTCGAGCGAAGCGCTTGCAGGCTTATCGCCAAAAATCTGATTATTACATAATGAATTATGAGCAGGCTGTTGCTGATTTTGAGGAAATTAACCGAATTCTAGCACCTGAAATCATAATTCTAGATGAGGCACAACGCATAAAAAACTGGCAAACTAAAACTGCGGCGAATATCAAGCGCTTAGATAGTCGTTATGCTTTTGTTTTAACTGGTACTCCGATTGAAAATCGGATTGACGATATTTATTCATTAGTACAATTTCTAGATCCTTATTTACTCGGTTCATTATTCCGTTTTAATCGTGAATTTTACCAATTTGATGAAGATGGCAAACCCTCTGGTTGCAAAAATCTTAATGGGCTTTATCGTAAACTGCAACCGCTAATGCTCTGCCGTAAGAAATCTGATGTTGAGGGTGAATTGCCTCCGCGGACGGTTAATAATTTTTTTGTATCAATGGCAAAAGAACAGCGCATTCGTTATGAAGATTATGAGTCTCAACTGGCAATTTTGATGGCTCGGGCACAAAAACGCCATTTGACCAAAGAGGAGTCTGAGAAATTACAGCGATTATTATCTTGTATGCGGATGATTTGTGATACTCCATATATTTTGGATTCAGATTATAAAGTCGCTCCTAAAATTGATGAATTGGAAACTATTTTGGAGGGGGTATTAGCTGATAAATCGTGCAAAGTGATTATTTTCTCAGAGTGGTTGCGAATGCTAGAGCTTGTAAAAGGCATGGTGAATGAACAAAATTGGGGAATTGCTTGGCATACTGGGGCGGTGGATCAGAAAAAACGTCGTGAAGAAATTAATCGCTTTAAAAATGACCCAGAGTGTCGATTGTTTTTATCTACAGACTCCGGCAGTGTTGGTCTAAATCTGCAAGTAGCAAATGTGGTTATTAATCTGGATTTGCCGTGGAATCCGGCAAAGTTAGAGCAAAGAATTGCCAGAGCATGGCGCAAACATCAAACCCGAGCAGTGCAGGTTATCAATCTAGTATGTGAAAATAGTATTGAACACCGCATGTTACCTCTTTTAGAGCTGAAAAAAGCAGTAGCTAAAGGTGTTATGGTTGGTGACGAAGAGTTTAACGATATTCATATGGCGACAGGTCGCGCTGCATTTATGGAGCGCTTAGAAGCATTGATGACCGATAAGTCTGAGTCAACCCAAGAGGAAAATGCGGACAATCAGAACATAGCATCTAGTTCTAATGAGAAAAATAAGGAACTGTATGCTAATGCGACGGAAAACATTGACCTTCAAGATGCAACTGAACGCTCGCTAGTTGATAATATTATTAATAAAGCTAAAAATGATTTAGTTCGTGAATTTGGCACTAAATTAAATCAAGTTGATGTGTATATTAATCAAAATAATCAAGAACCGGTTGTGTTTAGTGTCGTTGATAATTTGCCCTCGGATAGCGCCAATAGTGTGTTAGAAACTGCTACTGGTATTATCAAAGTAGAGCAGATTGATAGCAAAACCTATGATACCTTACAACGTTTGATTGCGGCGGGGGTTATTTCATTAAACCCAGCCTACAGTAATCTATATTCCAAGAGTTCCCCAGAATCCAAAATGCAAATTAGTGAGCGTAATTTACAATTGGCGGATTGTCATTTGGATAAAGTGGGATATTATCATAAAATGGCGGGAGTTTTGCTTGCCAATGAGTTTTTCAAAGAAGTCGTACCTGCGTTAAAATCTGGTTTAAATCATGCTATTCATGTTCTAGGATATTTATATGGTGGATTTAACGCCGATAATGATGATTTAGCGATAGATATAGTTCAAGATGTCGTGAGCATTCGCGATGAGCATAGTGATTTTGTTGTGCTATTTAAACAGTTGTTTAGTGATGATAGTAAATTAGCACATAGTGAGTTATCTTTGATTGCGAATCGTTTGCAAGAGTCGATTGAGCAATTGAGTAATCTACGGAGTAGTTATTGAGTGTTTCTATAATGGTGTAGGTAACAGGTTTAATGATGTTGGGAACCGGGTTTTAACTGTTTGGGGGATTGTTGTGCGGCTACAAAATATTAAACTTACTTTAATTGAGAGTGATTGACTAGATGACTGTATCAAGCTTGAGCGTGCAACATTCCTCAGATTATAAAAATTGGCTGGGGGATTTAAAAAATAAATTTCGCCAAACCCAGATTAAGGCTCATCTTGCGGTTAATACTGCGCTATTAGAATATTATTGGCAACTGGGGAGCGATATAGTTGCGCGACAAAAATACACAGCTTGGGGTGGTGGTTTTCTCGAACAGTTGAGCCGTGATTTAAGTAGTGAATTTCCTGATGTTAAAGGATTCTCTTATCGCAATTTGAGATCTATACGTCAATGGTATTTATTTTGGCAACAACTTGTAGCCAATTTAAGTGAAGCTGATAGACAACAAGCTATTCATAAATTATTTCAATTGCCGTGGGGGCATAATCTTGCAGTAATTTCTAAATGTCGAAATATAGCAGAAGCATTATTTTATGTGACCAACACAGTTCAATACAATTGGAGCCGTGCAGTACTTACACATCAGATTGAAAGCCAACTTTATGAACGAGATGGTAAATCAATTAATAACTTTAGCCAAACATTACCACAACCACAATCTGATTTAGCCAAAGAAATTATCAAAGATCCATATAAATTTGATTTTTTGGGACTAGGCTCAAACTTTAATGAAAAACAGCTTGAGCAGGCGTTGATTGATAATATTAGCAAATTTTTACTTGAGCTAGGTAATGGCTTTGCTTTTGTGGGCAAACAAAAATTGCTCCAAGTAGGTGAACGTGATTTTTATTTGGATTTATTATTTTATCATACCAAGCTGCACTGTTATATCGTAATAGAATTAAAAACTGGTGAATTTCAGCCTGAATATGCAGGAAAACTAAATTTTTATATTAATGCGCTAGATGCGCAAATCAAAACTAGTGACGACAAACCAACCATTGGAATTTTGCTATGTAAGACGAAGGATAGCTTAGTGGTTGAATATTCTTTACGCGATATAAATAAACCGATTGGCGTCGCTGAGTATCAATTAACCCACGAACTGAGTGAAGAATTTAGAAAGAGTTTGCCAAGTGTCGAAGAGCTGCAAGCTGGGTTATTCGGTGAGTGTTTGTGATGCGCAATTTTAAACTGTTAGGTGCTACGTTACATAATATGGTACAGGTGATGTTTATTGTTTTTGGTGGAAGCAATTATGCAGTTTAAAAGCTTAGGCGAGCAAATTGAGTTCTTTTTGAATCCAAATAATTTGGATTTATGGGAGCTGCAAAAGTCATTTAAAACGATGATTGATCGCTATTATCGTGCAAAACTAACCTCACGAACATTGTTTTCTTTGCAAAAACCAATTGATGAGATTGAAGAACTTTGTGAAATAATAAGGCTTATCAGTAATAAAAAAGCAACTAAGCAATGTGAAGAAGCGGCCAAAAATTTACAGGAATTATTAGACAGATGTCCAGCAGCAAGTTATTTTAGAGAAATCTTAAATAAAAACATCAAAGAAATAAGTGAATTAACTGATGCTACTATAAAAAAACAAGAGTTGTCCGAATTAGCCTCTCATTTGCAGAAAATTTTGCGTGCGTATTTCAAAAAATGCCAGCGAAACTATGAGTTTCAAGAAATTATTAAAACAAGCAAAAGCGGGTGGCCTGAAACTTGGGAGTTCTTAAGCCGTAGTGTAATATTAACAAGCTTAAGTGGTTTAATTACATACGTAATTAGTCTAATACCTAATCCAATCATAAGCAATCTATCCTTTGAATATTTAAAAAATATACTGAATAACATGAGTGCAATTATTATGGCACTAATTATTTGTGTGATTCTTCCTGCCATATACATAGCCCTCGCTATCTTCGATGATAGTCGTTTAATTCTTGATAAAATCAAAGCTAAAGTTGTTCGGAATCAAAGTGATGCCAAAAAATTCTTTCTCAAGGAAATCATAAAGTTAATCTTTATCACAGCTGTTTTGGGTTTGGTGGTATCTACAATACATGCGCATACATTTAAGTTTAGCAATAGTTCCTTAGCTTTTTTAATAATCGCAGTAATACTTACAGGTTTGTGTGTTACTGCTAAACATATTTTTTCTGGCATAAAAGACTTTTTATTTAATCTGCGTGCGGTTGTTTTAATTTTATTACCGATGTTGTTTCCTTTGTTGTGGGCTGCAGTAGCTACTATTGACAAGAATCACCAAGTCGTAGATTATATTCTTGTTATGGAGCTTATTGTTATTGTCATAATACTGATCACATTGGTAGAGATGAAATTCTATAACGCTATAAGCAAGGCTGGATTATTTGTATTAATTTATTTTGTAGCATCATGGATTATAATTTCTCCGCAAATAAATATTTTAGAACTTTTAGGGTTAAGAAATAACCCTAATATAATATCTTTGTTAAAACTAAATGAAAATAGTCCTTTTTTAATCGAAGAATTACTGGGTATGGGATTTCAGCAATTACAGTATAATGGTAACGAGTCTCAGGCAAGTGACTTACAACTCGAACGCTATGTTTTTGAGTCTAGTATTGAGTCTACAGTATATTTGACTGAGAAGGATATACCATTAGCAGATCTGAAGAATTACGTAGCGCGTAATAAAATCTCATTTTGTAATAGTAAGTTAAATCGAGCAGTTTTGTCCGAATTTGAGAATGGCGATGAATCAAAGCATTATTTTGGTTATGAAGGATGTAATGCCAATGTTAATGCATTTGAAGCTGATGAAAAGATCAAATTAGTCAACAAACTATTCTTAGTGCGACAATACGAAAGTAATTATACCTATTGGATTTTTGGAGCACATATTAATTGGAAAAAACCTGATGAATTAATAATTAGTGCAGCAAAGAATGATAATTTTAATACCATCGTACTAAATAAAGACCGTGGAATGCTATATTACGATGAAACTCCGTTTTCTACGTTTACCAAACCAGAAAATCTACATAATTTTAGTTTAACTAAATATGGTAATGAGTCAAGCCAAAGTTATTAATATTATGCAAATTATTAAAAATAGAACACCATTAATGGATAACATTTAATGCACAAATTAACAAACTTACCGCCGGAATATAATTTTGACGATCCTGCAGTTTGGCGGGCGCTAAATTTAGCTTCGCGAGCATTAGCTGAGTTAAAAGGGGAATCAAAAACTATTCCCAATAGTGATATTTTGATCAATACACTTAGTTTGCAGGAGTCAAAAGAGAGTTCTGAGATTGAAAATATTGTTACCACGCAAGATGATTTGTTTAAATCGCAAGTTGATGATGGTTTCAAAAATATTGCAGCAAAAGAAGTAAAGCAATATGCGGCTGCTTTGTTGCACGGCTATCGCTTGATCTCAGAGCATCAATTATTGACAAGTAATCATATTCTTGAGATTCAGGCAATATTGGAACCAAATAAACCTGGGTTTCGTAGACTAATGGGTACTGCACTCAAAAATTCTGCTGGTGAAGTGGTTTATATGCCGCCACAAAACCCACAGGACATTATTGAACTAATGTCGAATTTGGATAAGTATATTAATTTACCCGAGTTGCATGATGTTGATCCATTGATTAAAATGGCGATTATTCATCATCAATTTGAAAGTGTTCATCCTTTTTATGATGGCAATGGGCGAACTGGGCGGATTATCAATGTTTTATATTTGATCTATACTCAATTATTGGATATTCCAGTATTGTATTTAAGTCGCTATATTAACCAACACAAAACAGATTATTATCGCTTGCTACAATCGGTACGAGTAGATAATAATTGGGGTGAGTGGATCGTTTGGATGTTGAATGGGGTTTCTGTTACCGCTGGACAAACAGTTGGATTGATTCGTCAAATTAAGAAGTTGATGAATGATTTTCAGCAAAAGATTCAGGCTGATGCTGCAAACATTTATAGTAAAGAGCTATTGGATAGCTTATTTAAGCACCCATATACCAAGATTAAATTCATTGAAGATGATTTGGGCGTGCATCGCCAAACTGCTGCGAAATATTTGGATCAGCTCGTTGAGCTTGAGTTACTAACTTCGCATAAAATAGGAAAAAGTAACTATTATATTAATCATAGTTTATTTGACTTGTTAAGCACGGTAGTTAAATGACGTGTCGAAGAAGCACGAATTTTTCGACATGACAAAATAACGTGTCGAAAAAATGGCAAAATTTCGACATGAGAAACTAAAATTTGACTAAAATTATCAATAACCATTTTATTTATAATGGTAAAGTAATGTACGTAAACGTATCAAGCTGAGATCTAAAACCAGCAATAACGGCAATAAGAGACATGCCGTGCAATCTAAAGATTAATTTTAAGGGAGTGGGTAAAATGCGTGTGGTAACGTGGAATAAATTAAACGCAAATGAACAAGAACAAGTATTAAGCCGTAGTAGTAGCAGCGATGATGCTGCCTTAACGACATTGGTAAAAGGTATTATCTCTGACGTACGCGCTCGTGGTGATGCAGCATTATATGAGTATGCAGAGAAATTTGATGGGGTAAAACTAGATTCTTTAATCGTGAGTGAAGCGGAATATGCAGCGACCGAGAGCCTATCCGCAGCTGACAAACAAGCGATTTTAGATGCAATTGATAATATTCGCCATTACCATACGGTGAGTGCGCCGAAACCTTTTGAATTTGAAAAAAATGGTGCGAAATTAGGTAAAATATTCCGCCCAATTGAAAAAGTTGGTTTGTACATTCCCGGAGGAACTGCACCATTGGTTTCAACGATGCTAATGCTTGCGATTCCGGCAGAAATTGCAGGTTGCCCAACCAAGGTTCTGGTAACACCACCAAGCAAAGATGGCACGATTAATCCGGCGATTTTATTTGCTGCCAAAGCTTGTGGCATTGACGCGGTGTATAAAGTTGGTGGAGCGCAAGCGATTGCGGCATTGGCATTTGGAACTGAATCAATCCCAAAAACTTACAAAATTTTTGGACCGGGTAACAAATACGTAACTGAAGCCAAGATTCAGGCAGCGCAACATCATCAAGGTGCAGCAATGGATATGCCAGCCGGACCATCGGAAGTGTTGGTGATTGCTGATGAGAAGGCTAATCCGGTTTTTGTTGCCAGCGATTTACTAGCGCAAGCCGAGCACGATGTAGCAGCACAAGTGATTTTAGTTACTACTTCAGCCAAGTTAGCGGAGACGGTTCAGCTTGAAGTTGCTTGTCAAACCGCTTATCTATCACGTAAAGAAATTATTGAGCAATCATTGGCAAAAAGCGCGACAATTATTGCTGCAGATATGACGGAAGCGTTTGCAATTTCCAACCAATATGCCCCGGAACATTTGATTTTGCAGGTTGAAGATGCTGAGAGCTATTTATCACAGGTAATTAATGCTGGTTCGGTATTTGTCGGTGCATGGACACCTGAATCGGTGGGGGATTATGCCAGCGGAACCAATCACGTTTTACCAACTTATGGTTATGCACAAATGTATAGCGGTTTGGATGTGATTGCCTTTATGAAATCAATCTCATTCCAAAATCTATCCGAAGCAGGGATTCGCCATTTAGGACCTACGGTCGAAACTTTGGCTGATTTGGAAGGTTTGGATGGACATAAAAATGCGGTGACAGTACGCTTAGATTATCTACGTGGTTAATATTGTAATTTTGTCTTTAATAATAGTGCTTAGGGTTAATGAATCTTTAATTTAATGAAATAGGAGTTTTACAATGAAAAATAGATTTTTTTGTATTGGTGTTTTGAGTTTATCACTTATGGCTTGTGCGAGTAATCAATCGGCTAACACAACCGCGAATCAACCGCCACAAACTAATCCATCAGATGCGGTGAATATTAGCTCAAATGATGCAGATAATGCAAATATCAATAATAACACAAACGCTGATCAGGCGACTAATTCAGTTTATTTTGGTGTTGATCAGTATAATGTTGATAATCAATATGATTCAGTTATTGGCTATAATGCCAATTATTTAGCAAGTCATAATGGTGCTAGTGTGAAAGTAGCGGGTAATACCGATGATACTGGTTCGGTAGAATACAATCTGGCATTGGGGCAACGCCGTGCTGATGCTGTGAAAAAAGCTTTGATTGCCAAAGGTGCAAATATGAATCATATTGAAGCAGTATCAAATGGTAAACTTATCGCTAAATTTTCTAATGCCAGCGATGATGGACGGGCAAAAAATCGTCGTACTGATATTATCTTTACCAAGCAACAACCAGCTGGTTATCACTTAGATAGCAATGGTTTGCCTGTAGTTAAATAATTATTTGGTAACTTAATATAGTTTTTTTACAGTATAGAGATAATTAATAAATCTCTATTGCAATGGCATAAAGAAAGTATCATATGGCAGATAAATTTACATTGATTTTGGGTGATCGGCAATTATCATCATGGTCACTAAGAGCATGGTTAATGGCTAAGCATATTGGGATTGACTTTGAAACTAAATTTATCAATTTGTCAGCACCATCAGCCAAAGATGAAATATTGCGTTACTCACCATCAGGTAAAGTTCCTGCATTAATGCATAATGATCTTGTTATCTGGGACTCTTTGGCAATAGCTGAATATTTCAATGAGTTATTTCCTACGAGTGGTTTATTTCCTCGTGATGTTAATTCGCGCGCAATTGCCAGAAGCGTAATTAGTGAGATGCATTCTGGGTTTCAAAGCATAAGATCATCAATGCCATTTAGCCTAAATTGTGGTTTATCATTTATTGATTCTGATGAGTTACGTCTTGAGATAAAGAGAGTAGAAGAAATTTGGTTGGGTTTGCGCACTAAATCTGTCGATAGCGGTGGATATTTATTTGGTGAATTTGGCATTGCTGATGCAATGTTTGCGCCAGTGGTCTTACGCTTTAAAGCTTATGGTTACCAATCAAAAAATGAGATTGTGACAGAATATTGCAATACAATTCTAAATAATCAATTCGTAAAAGAATGGTGTACAAATAGTTAGTCTAGAGTATGAAATAAAAGAAAGAGAGAATAAATGCAATGGTTAAATAAACAAGTTCGCCCAGAGATTCTTGCTCTGGCGCCTTATGTTTCGGCTCGTTCTGAATTAGCTGATGCTAGCGGTTTGATTCCGCTTGATGCCAATGAAAATCCGTGGGCACCGTATCCACAAACTGCAGAGATGAGCCTAGTAAATCGCTATCCTGACCCTCAGCCAGTTAATTTATTATCGCGCTTAGCAACTTTTTACGGGGTAAAAACCGAGCAGATTTTTGTTGGTCGTGGGATGGACGAGGGGATTGAGTTACTGATTCGGGTATTTTGTACTGCTTATCAGGATAATATCGTTACCGCTAAACCAACTTTTTCATACTATAAAGTTGCTGCTGATATTCAAGGAATTGAAACCCGTGAGCTTGCATTAGGTGCTGCACCTGATTTTAAATTGGATATCCAGCAATTATTAGCGCTATGTGATGCCAAGACTAAAATTATTTTTGTCTGTACGCCGAATAATCCAACCGGTAATTCATTAACACTTGCTGAGATTGAAACTATTTTAAAAGCTAAGCCTGAAGTAGTTTTAGCGGTGGATGAAGCCTATTTGGAATTTAGTAGCTTACCATCGGCAATTGCTTTAATGAGCAAGTACGACAATCTGGTGGTAATGAAAACAATGTCCAAAGCCTTTGCCTTTGCTGGAGTGCGGATGGGGAGTTTACTTGCCCAACAGCCAATTATTGAGCTAATTCGTAAAGTAATGGCACCCTATCCGTTAGCTGAACCATGTATTCGTGTCGCGATGCAAACGCTTTCACCACATGGGATGTACTTAGCGCAAAGCCGGATTGATACGCTAAAAAGCGAACGAGAGCGGGTATTCTCTGCGTTACAACAAGTTGCGGGTATTACCGTTTACCCTAGTGGTGCTAATTTCTTATTGGTGCAAGTTGTTGATGCCGCTAAGACTTATAAGGAATTATTAGCCAAAGGAATTATCGTCCGTAATCGTCACAAAGACATTGCCAATACTTTACGAATTACCATTGCTTCCGCTGCGGAGAATGATTTATTATTGGCAGCTTTTGGAGTTGCCGGAGCTAATCCACAACTACAGCGCACTGCTACCGTAATTCGCAATACCAACGAGACCAAGATTGTTGCCGAAGTTAATCTGGATAAAACTACGCCAGTTAAAATCCATACTGGGATTGGTTTTTTTGATCATATGCTTGAGCAATTGGGTAAACATGGTGGCTTCAGCTTAAAACTGATTGCTGATGGTGATACTCATATTGATTACCATCATACTGTCGAAGATGTGGCGATTACGCTGGGGCAAGCTCTCAAACAGTCGCTGGACAATAAGCGTGGTATCAATCGCTATGGCTTTACAGTTCCGATGGATGAATCATTGGCTTCAGCCAACATTGATTTGAGCGGGCGTGGCGTGCTGGTTTATGAAGCATCATTTGCGACACCGCTGATTGGTGATTTTCCGGTGGAAATGGTTGAACATTTCTTTTATAGCTTGGCTGATTCTATGGAGGCTGCAATTCATCTCAAAGTTAGTGGTGAAAATGCGCATCATCAGGTCGAGGGCTTATTCAAAGCTTTTGCTAAGGCGCTGCAGCAAGCAATTGCAATTACCAGCGATGGATTACCTTCCACCAAAGGCATACTATGAATAAAGAAGAACGTAAGATTGTAGGTCTGGCAGCTCTTGGTGGGATGCTGGAACTCTATGATTTCGCAATTTATGGCATGTTTGCCGTTTATTTTGCGCATCAATTTTTCCCGAGCACCAATGCTTATACCGCGATTTTAGAAACTTATATGGTTTTTTCGTTGGGGTTTATTTTGCGTCCATTGGGTGGAATCATTTTTAGCCATATTGGTGATGAGTATAGTCGCAAAAATGTCCTGGTATATACGATCCTGATTATGGGGGGCTTCGGTTGGAATCGCATTCTTACCAACGTATGCTACGATAGGGATGGCCGCGCCGTTGTTGTTACTTCTCTTCCGGCTTTTGCAAGGTTTGGCGATTGGTGGTGAAGTTCCAACTACTTTATTAGTGAATCAATGCCTAAAAAGCGAATTTTGGCGTTTGGGGTCACTATGACAGGTGTGTTTAGTGGCTATTTATTTGCGGCAGCAATTAATTATATCCTTACACGCTGTTTTGATAATATTCAGTTAAATGATTTTGCTTGGCGTATTCCCTTTGCCTTAGGTGGCTTAGTCTGTTTCATTAGTTACAAAATCCGTAAAAGTCTCCGTGAGACCAAGGTATTTCAGGAAATAATGAATAAGCCTAAACTTCCACTGGTTTATTTGCTCAAAAACTATACTCCGCAAGTTGGTGCAGGAGTAATTTTCTCGGCTACTCAACAGGTGTTTTCTATTTTAGCGATCATTTATATGCCAACTTATCTGCGCTCTATTTTACAGCTAAGTCAGGACTCGATAAATAGTATGCTGCCAGTAGCGTTAGCTGTGTCAGTGATGACGATTGCCGCATCTGGGGTAGTATTGCGTAATCTGGTAAATTTACCGCGTCTTATGATGGTTTCTTTATTGGTAAATCTACTAATTGTACCTCTAGCGTACTATTTGATTGTCAATCAATACTCATTTAGCGGCTATATTTTATTGATGTTTGGGCATGCTTTTATTGGCTTAATGATCCCCTTTATATTTAACAACCCTGTTTCCGGCTAATATTCGGCTTAGCGGTGTTGCAATGAGTTACAACTTATCGGTTGCTACTTTTGGTGGTCTGGCTCCGGTTTTGGTTACTACTGCAATTAAGCAAACACAAGCGATTTACCTTAGCCCGGTATTGTATATTTTAGCATTTATTGTCGCAAGTATTATACTGGTTGCGCTATTTTCTATTAAAAATAACAAAGTTTATACAGAATAATTGTTCCGTTACTCTATAACGACTGTATATTTATCACCATTATTATTAAACCCTGTCTTTAAGGCAGGATTTTTTAATAATGTGCAGAGGTTTCTCAATGATGATTTTGCTAAGCTAACCAAGAGATGATGAAAAAAGATATAATATCTCCTTGGTTTAAATATCCAGTTTTGCTTATACAGTGTAATTCTCTTGAGGGATGTTGATTAATGAAGTTAGCGGTGATAACAGGCGGTGGAGCAAATTTCTATTCGATTGAAGTTGCATTACAAAGAATGGGTGTCGAATACGAACTAACCACTGACAAAAATGTGATTAATGCCGCAGATGGCGCAATTTTACCCGGGGTTGGTTCTGCTGCTTATGCAATGAACGAATTAGCCAGGCATGGTTTATGTGATACTTTGCGCAATTATAAAAAGCCATTACTGGGAATTTGCTTGGGAATGCAATTACTCTATGAATCTTCCGAAGAAGGTGGTGATGTTAAATGCTTAGGGATTTTACCGGGTAAAATCCGTAAATTCATTGCAACAGCAGAGCTGATTGTACCGCAAATGGGTTGGAATAATTTTAGCAAACTCCAAGAGTCCGCATTACTTAATGAGATTAATTTAGCTAAGGATGTTTATTTTGTGCATAGTTACTACGCTCCAGTTAATCAAGTAACGGTTGCGGCATGTGATTATGGGGTTAAATTTGCTGCGATGGCAGCACAAGATAACTTTTATGCGATGCAGTTTCATCCTGAAAAATCTGGTAGTATTGGTGAACAATTGTTGGCTAATTTTATAGCAATTGTGCAACAACAAGCCAAATTCCAGATTGAGCAATAATTAAAGTCTAATAAAATAGAGGAAATATTAATGGTAATTTATCCGGCAATTGATTTACGGGATGGCAAATGTGTACGTTTATATAAAGGTGATTTTGCAACGACTAAGATTTATAATGATAACCCGGCTGCAATGCTTGAAGAGTTTGCGGCCGCAGGTAGCGAATGGGTGCATATGGTTGATTTAGATGGAGCTAAAGCTGGCAAATTTACGCAAGGTGAGCTGATCGCAAAATTAGTCAAAAATTCGCCATTAAAAATTGAAGTCGGTGGTGGGATTCGGGCTACTGAAGATTTAGAGCTTCTGTTTACTGCTGGCGTAGCGAGGGTTGTAGTTGGTAGCGTTTGTGTTTCTGAACCGGAGTTAGTTAACCAATGGATGACACGCTTTGGTGCGGATAAAATTGTTCTGGCATTGGATTGTAGTCTGGACAATCAAGGTGTACCCAAAGTTCGTACGCATGGCTGGCAACAAGAAAGTAGCTTAAGCGTTTATGATGTGCTAGATAACTACCCGAATGCACAATATGTTTTATGTACCGATGTTGGTGTAGATGGTACTTTGGCTGGACCTAGTATTGCACTGTATAAACAAATTCAGTTGCGTTACCATGATTTAAACTTAATTGCATCTGGCGGTGTTGGCAAGTTGGCTGATGTAGTTGAATTACGCCAATTAGATGTGCATGGTGTCGTAATAGGTAAAGCGTTGTATGAAAATCAATTTAACCTAGCTTCTGCACTTGCGGCTGCTGTTTAGAAAGAAGATTAATGGCGTTAAGCATTGATAAGCGTGAACAGCAACTTTATCGTAAAGTTAGTTGGCGGATTATTCCCATCCTCTTGACTGCTTACATTTTAGCTTATTTGGATCGGATAAATATAGGCTTTGCTAAGCTGCAAATGCTTGATGAACTGCATTTTAGCGAAACTATCTATGGTTTGGGTGCTGGAATGTTTTTTATCGGTTATTTCTTATTTGAAGTGCCAAGTAATTTAATCATGTTGCGTGTTGGTGCCAGACGCTGGATGGCACGGATTATGCTTAGCTGGGGAATAATATCCGGGTGCATGATGCTGGTATCTACGCCGAGCATGTTTTATTTATTGCGCTTCTTGCTTGGATTAGCTGAAGCTGGGTTTTTCCCGGGGGTAATTTACTATCTCTCTATTTGGTATCCTGAGGCGCGGCGTGGCAGAATTTATGCGCTATTTATGACCGGAGTTGCGATTTCTGGTGTGATTGGTGGACCATTATCTGGGTGGATTCTGCATAGTTTGTCTGGAGTTCATAATTTAGCTGGCTGGCAATGGCTGTTTATTATTGAAGCGGTGCCTTCTATCGTAATGGGTGGCGTGCTTTTATTTACTCTTGATGATAGTATTTATGCTGCTCGCTGGTTAAGCCCTAATGAAAAGCAGCGCTTATTGGCTAATTTGCAAACGGATAAACGAAGCAAAGTAACGCTTAAATTAAAACAAGTCTTTACTAGCCCAGTAATCTGGAAATTAAGTTGTATTTATTTTTGCTTTAGTATCGGTCTTTATGGGGTTGGATTTTGGCTGCCCACGATTATAAAAAATGCTGGAGTTAACGATAATTTAACTATTGGGATTTTAAGCTCTATTTCTTATGCGACCGCAGTAGTTGCGATGTTACTTCTGGGGCGGAGTTCTGACAAACATAATGAACGGCGTTGGCATTTAGCGCTTACAGCTTTGGCTGGTAGTTGTTGTTTATGGTGGAGTGTTGCGGCTAGTGACAATTTGGCGGTGGCAATAATCTTACTGAGCTTGGCGACTGGGGCAATTTTAAGTGTGATTCCATTGTTTTGGAGTTTACCAACTACTGCTTTGAGCGGTGCTACTATGGCTGCAGCAATTGCTTGGATTAACTCGCTTGGTGGTTTAGCTGGTTTTGTTTGCCCATATTTAATTGGGTTCTTGAAAGATTTTACCGGCAATATGGAGGATGGAGTTTATTTTATATGTCTATCTTTAGTTGTCGGTGCATTTTTAACTTTGTCATTTAAACCAAAAGTGAGAAATTAGTCAACTAATTCCAAAAGGTGGTGCTATGCGCAAATTATTAATCCTATCTCTTATCCTACTAGCAAAATTTTCTGTTGCTGCGGTGGTTATTAATTATGGGCATGAGAGTTTATTTCTGGGAAATGATAATGTTAGTTGTGGGCGTTATACTTTAGTAAATGGCTCATCAATTAACGATGTATTGAATTATTGCACGGTGGTTGGGCGGGCGCTAAATTCTGATGGTGAAATTTTGTTACGGGTTAAGACAGAAGAGGCAGGAATTGTTGATTGTTATTTTTTAAACGGTAAATTAGATCAATGTTATATTGATGATTAAGAAGGAAAATTTATGTCAGTATTATTTACACCTCTAAAAGCTGGAGTTCTTGAATTAAGTAATCGGATTATTATGGCGCCGTTAACGCGTTGCCATGCAGCTGAGGGAAGAGTTCCCAATGATTTGATGGTTGAGTATTATACTCAGCGCGCAAGTGCTGGTCTGATCATCAGCGAAGCGACGTCAGTTTGCCCAATGGGAGTTGGCTACCCAGACACCCCTGGAATTTGGTCGGAGGAACAAATCGCAGGATGGAAAAAGATTACAACTGCAGTTCATAATGCTGGCGGTAAAATTGTACTACAGCTTTGGCATGTTGGGCGTCTGTCTGACTCAAGTTTTTTAAATGGTGCACAACCGGTATCGGCTAGCGCAATTGCTGCGGATGGTCATCCAAGCCATGTTCGCCCGATTAAACCTTATGATGTGCCACGTGCATTAAATATTGCAGAGATTAAACAAGTGGTTGCGGATTATAAACAAGGTGCACTTAATGCTCAATTAGCCGGTTTTGACGGTGTGGAAATTCACGGCGCCAATGGTTATTTGTTGGATCAATTTTTACAAGATAATTGCAATCAACGTGATGACGAATATGGTGGCGGCATTGTTAATCGTGCACGTCTGATGTTGGAAGTTACTGATGCTGTGTGTGAAGTATGGGGAGCTGAACGAGTTGGTATGCATTTAGCGCCGCGTTGTGATTCACAATCTATGGGTGATTCAACGTCATTAGAAACTTTTAGCTATGTAGTTCGCGAACTTGGTAAGCGTAAGCTTGCGTTCATTTGTGCACGGGCTGTTTTGGCTGACGATAATTTACACGTTAAACTTAAACAAGAGTTTGGTGGAATATATATCATTAACCAACAACTAAGTAAAGAAACAGCTGAAACTGAAATTGATGCTGGGCATGCTGATGCAGCCGCATGGGGACAAGCGTATATTGCTAACCCTGATTTGGTGCAACGGTTTATACTTAATGCTACACTAAATCAGCCAAAACCTGAGTTATTTTATGGTTATGGGGCTGAAGGCTATACCGACTATCCTACTTTGAATGGTTAGACAGTATTAGGTTGTGTGGTGGTATAATCACCTGATTTATAATTTTTTATCGGTATTATGGTGTTTTTATTCGCTTTTAAATAATTTATGTAATTTGTTTCATAAGTGACTTATTTACATAATACTATGAGGATTGACTTGAATGCGTTAAAAGAGTAAAATCGTGTAATAAAGAATGAAGATTAGCAGTTGAATACTGGTACGGCAACACGTGCTCCCTGTTATAGGTAGTGGATTTTTAATTAAATGAAGGGAATTATTTATGCGTAAATTAATTTTATCTCTCTTAGTGCTTCCATGTGTTTCATATGCTGGTTCTTTAGACATGAATAACTTGTATTGTGGCGATTTGAAAATTGATTCTGCGACTACTTTAAAACAAGTGGAAGATAAGTGTCAAATTAAAAAAGAATATGACAAAACTTATAATTATGAATTAGGAATGTACGAAGTAAAATTTGTAAATACTGCGACTAATGATAAAGTACGTTGTGATTTTCCTCGTGACGAACCAAGCGCTCTGGTTAATGGTTGTCGTTAATAATTAATTAAATTGGATTGATTTTAATCTTAATTTTATTTGTGCTTAGGAAGGTTTATTATGCGTAAGTTATTATTTAGTTTATTACTATTGCCAGTAGTTGCTTTTGCCAGTGATTTAGACATGAGTAATTTGAAATGTAGAAAGCTGCAAATTTATGCATCCGCTGAGGTGAGATGCACCACTTGAAAGCTTAATTTTGAGCTATAATTTGTAACTAAAAATTGGAGT
>JAIEPY010000041.1 GCA_019748155.1 Burkholderiales bacterium
AAAGTATCTGCTTATATATTGAGACAAGACCAAAGCAAAGGTTCCATGAATAGCAAGATGATTAGGAATTGTATTAATCCTGATAACATTATCAATATGTTAGCCTCAATTTAATATGCGGTTGCCCTGGGTATACTCCACCATTTCAGGTCACATTATAGTTAATGGTGGTATAATGCTAGAATTTGTGAGAATTTAACCTTTTTTAAGTTGACTATAAATGATTAATATATGTGTAATAATACCTTGCTATAGAGTTAGAAACCAAATTCTGGAGGTTATTTCATCTATACCTAGTTTAATTAACAAAATATATGTTATTGATGACTATTGCCCTGAAGGCAGTGGTGCATTTCTTTCAAATAAAAATACTGACAATCGTGTTGAAATAATTTTCCATAAGAAGAATACTGGCGTTGGCGGAGCGGTAAAAAATGGTTACCAAAAGGCATTTAAAGACGGTTTTGATATAGCAATAAAGATTGATGGTGATGGACAAATGGATCCAGCGCTGATCCCGAAATTCATTTTACCATTGATACATAATAAGGCTGATTATACAAAAGGTAATAGATTCTTTAAACTAAAAAATCTAAAGGCTATGCCAAAAGTTAGATTATTTGGTAATTCTGGGCTCTCTTTTATTACTAAATTGTCAACAGGGCATTGGAATATTATGGATCCAACAAATGGATACACTGCAATTCGTCTAGATCTATTAGATTATATTGATTTAGATAGTATTGATAATCGTTATTTTTTTGAGACAGATTTATTATATCAATTGGGTCTTATTCGTGCTAGGGTGGTAGATATTCCTATGGTTGCTGTTTATGAAGATGAGAACTCCAGCCTTTCTATCAAAAAAGTATTATTTGAGTTTAGTTGGAAACATTTTAAGCTTGTCTTTAGACGAATAGGAATAAATTACTTTCTTAGAGACTTTAATATTGGATCTATATTTTTAATTGTGGGAGTTATATTTACATTAATTACCATAATATCAGGTGTTCCATTATGGGTTCACAATGCTGATTTATCATTAGAAACTCCAGTAGGAACAGTTATTAAATATTTATTATTCAGTTTAATTGGTCTTGGTGGTATTACAGGATGGATCATGTATGATATTTTTTCCCAACCTAATAATGCAATTACAGATTTACTAGAAAATTTTGAGTTAGAAAGAAAGTAACTTATTATAATGATTAAAAATATAATATTATTTTTGGTTACAGCCTCACTGCTTGTTGTAGGTCAGGCTTTATGGAAAATTGCATCTGGTCAGTTATCAGGAGCCGCACAAAACGGTGTAACTAGTTTATTGATAAAATTAATAACTAGTATTCCATTTATAATTGGTTGTATTTTTTATATTTTAGCGACTGGTTTGTGGATCTATCTACTTGGTCAATATGAGTACTCTAAAATTTATCCTGTGTTTGTGGGAACCTGTGTAATTGTGGCTTTAATTGTTGGGTATTTATTTTTCGGAGAAAATCAACACTTATGGAATAAAGTGATTGGCTGTATAGTGATTATTATTGGTATTTATATTAGTACAAATGGATAAAATAATGATGAGGAATAAATTTAATATATGGTTTATTTGCTATTTAGTTGTAGTGCTATATTCATATTATGGTCATATCCATTTGTACAACAGTAGAGATTTCGTCTATTTTAACTTTTTACTTTTTCAATAGGCTTAATTTTAAGTAGTGTTAAGCGTTATCGGAATATTAATTTTGAGATTAGGATGTTGAATCTATGAAATTTGATTATTTGTTTAAAAATAGATATATAATTTTATCTATTCTCTTTGCCTTTTTTGTTATTTGTAATGTTAATTTTAGTTCTATTCATATGTGGAGTCTAATAATTCATAATGATAATCCTGCTTTTATTTTGGGTAAAGCAAGAGATATTCGTTCAGATGAGTGGGCTACTAATTTAACTTGGCAAATGTCACAAGTCTACAATAACTTCAAGGTTATTAATTACATGTCTATTTTTAGTGGATTCAATACAATTATTGGTCAATATCAAGCTTCTTGGAGTTTAGAAAATCTTGGTCGTCCTTTAAACTGGGGGTTTTTGATGTTTGGGGCTAGCCGAGGCTTGTCGTGGTATTGGTGCGCAAAATATGTTTTATTAATTTTGAGTAGTATTGAGTTCTTATATTTTTTGACTAATGATAAAAAAATAGCGTTATTAGGAAGTATTATAATTACTTATGCACCTGGATTGCAGTGGTGGTTTTCTAATTATTTACCAGATTTGATTATATCTTTTCAGTTTATTGTTGTTTTATTATATAGAATGCTTAAGCAAAATATGGTATTTTATAAAATATTGTGCGCAATTGGTATTTTATTATTTTCGATAGGGTTTATATTTGTAATATATCCACCATGGCAAATTCCGCTACTATATATTATGCTTTTACTATCATTGTTAATACTTTATTATAATAGACCACAAAAAATAGATATTTTATTTATTGTTTTTATATTACTAGTTGATGTTTTTATAATATTCATGTTCTATGAGCAATCTGTTGTTGATATCGGACTTATTTCTAATACGATTTACCCTGGAAAACGTTTTGCTTCTAGTGGTGGAGTAAATTTGCCGGGGATGTTTAATTATTTGAATAACTTAGTTACTCCTTTCAATGGTAGTCCTACATATCTCAATCAATGTGAATTAAGTAATTTTTGGATGATTTTTCCTATTTTTCCGTTTTTATGTTTTAGTATTCCAAGTAAATTGAGAGGTAAGTATTTTAATTTATTGTTATCTATAGATTTATTTATACTTATGTTTATGTTGGTACCTAACTTGGGTAATGATATTATTTATAAATATACATTATTATCTAATATACCATCTAACAGGTTATTAGTTATTTTTGGGTTAATTAATACATATCTATTTGTTTTATTTATCAACGCTTCTAAAAAAGTGAATTTTAATAATAGATTAAAATATATCAACTTAACAACGTGGCTATACGTTTGTTTATATTGCAGTTATACAGAAATTTATTCTAATATGAAGATTTGGATTTTTATTAGCATTGGTTTAATGTGGTTTATATCCCATTTATTAGTTATTAAAAAATATAATCTGTCCTTATCAATCATGGTTGTTATTTCTATTGTCACTGGTGCTACTATAAATCCAATTACTGTTGGTATAGGTGACTTATACAACTCCGCGTTATCTAAAAAAATAAATGAGATTAGAATTGTTAATCCTCGTGCTATTTGGGTTGGAAACTCAAATGCTGGTTATGGTGAATATTTGTTGGCTCAGGGGGTGTATGCTTATAACTCAGTGAAATTTTATCCTGATTTTGAACAATGGAAAAGCCTAGATCCTAATGGTAAATATAGAAATGTTTATAATAGATATGCTCACATAATAGTAAACATTAATAATGATAAAACAAACTTTATTCTGAATCAAGCTGATCTGTTTACATTAAATCTTAGTTGTGCTAGTTTGGTTAATAGCACCAACATTGAATATATTTTGTCACCATCTTTGTTAGAATGTTCACAGATTGAATTAGTAAGTGATGTTAATGGTTTTTATATTTATCACGTTCATCGAAAAATATAATGTGACCTGAAATTTGAACTATAGTCATAGAAATAATTTAGTGAAATGTAAATTATTTAGAATATTTCTATAACTGTGGATAAATTGATCTTGACAACAGGGCTCATTATAAGTTTTTTAATTGTTAAATATTGCACTAAACGTAGGAAAATACTATGTTAATTGGTAACGGAATGATGGCAAGACAATTTGCCAAATATCAGTATAATAATGATATATTGATTTTTGCCAGCGGAGTCTCAAATTCAAAAGAAACCCGAGACAGCGAATTTGAACGTGAGCTTAATTTATTGCAAAGAACCATTGCTCATAATTCGGAAAAACATTTTGTTTATTTTGGTACTAGTAGCATGTATGATCCCATGGCTAAACATTCGCCATATGTATTGCATAAATTGGATATGGAGCGTTATGTCGTAGAAAACTGTAAATCATATAACATATTTAGAATATCCCAAGTCATTGGACGAGCCAACAACCCTACGCTAGTAAATTTTATTATTGAAAATATTATTAATGACCGAGAATTTGATGTTTGGGAGCGTGCAACGCGTAATTTAATTGCCCTAAATGATGTATTTTTAATAGTTAATTACATTCTTGTGAATAAATTATTAAGTCATAAAATTATTAATATTGCGAATAAAGAAAATATCTCAATAATTAATTTTATTAGAATAGTGGAACAGGTGATTGGTAAAAAAGCAAAAATTAGAGTATCACATAAAGGTTATCCTTTTGATAAAATTGATATTGCAGAAATTAATAGTGTAGTCAAAGAATTACATATTCATTTTGATGATGATAGTTATTACTTTAATGCTGTTAAGCAAATCCTGTTCGGAGACGATATTTGAATAAGTCTATTTCAGTAATAATCCCCAATTATAACTATGCCCGGTTTTTACAACGACGTATTGATAGTATTGTTAATCAAACTGTAAAACCTGCGGAAGTAATATTTCTCGATGATTGTTCTACCGATGATAGTCTTATCGTTGCTGAGCAAATACTTAGTAAACTAGATATTCCATATCGTATTATTCCCAATGAAACAAATCAAGGAGTATTTAAGCAATGGCTTAAAGGTATTGAATTGGCTCAATATGATAACTTTTGGATTGCTGAAGCCGATGATTATTGTGAATTGAATTTTTTAGAGACTCTTTTACCTGCTTTTAATGATAAAGATGTGGTTATGTCCTATTGCGATTCATATATTATAAATAATAATGGTGATATTGTATATGATGATTTGCATTGGAAAAATAATTTTTTTGAAACTGATATCTGGTCAAATAATTTCATTAAAAGCGGCAAGTATATGATTGAGAATTTTTACTCCATAATTAATGTTTCACCAAATGCAAGTGCAATAGTATTTAATAAAAATAGCCTAAAGTTAGATTATTATAATTGTATAAGTAATTATAAAAAGATTGGAGATTGGTTATTCTATATTATTTATCTTTCCCATTCAGATAAAGCAAAGCTGGCTTACTATTCAAATCGCTGTAATTATCATGTTCGTCATGACAATAATGTCACGACAATATCTAGGAATGATAGATTACCTATAATGTATAATGAGTCTTTGAGTATTTATCAGTATTGTTTTGATAATTTTTTCCTTCCGTATCTTACTAGATCTAAAATTTATAATTTTATTTCTGAGTGGTTGAATTGGTATAACATTGATGATCACACAAATGAGTTGTTATTTAGTATAATTAAAAAAGATTCAGGTAGACACTTTTTTAAAACAATTAAGCAGGATTTTTTTGTTTATACGAATGAGAACAGTAAGTATCTAGAAGAGAATAAAAATTTAACAGATAAAAATAATATTCTAATAAAAGAAATTAAGGGTCTGGTTGAGGAAAATAGGGTTTTGCTTGAATCAAATAAAAATCTGCAAAGAATATATTCACATATGTTGAAGTCTTATAGCTGGAAATTCACAAAACCACTTAGATTATTATCTCTTTTTTTTCGGAAATTAATAAATGGAATATTAAGAAAGGAAGAGAATGAGTCCTAAAGTAAGTGTTGTTGTACCTGTTTACAATGTAGAACGATATCTCAAGCAATGCTTGGATAGTATTATAAATCAATCGTTAAAAGATATTGAAATCATCTGTGTAGATGATGGGTCAACTGATGGTTGTCCTGCTATTTTAGCATTGTATGCGGCAAAAGATTCTCGTATTAAGATAATTACTAAACCAAACTCTGGCTATGGTAATACGATGAACGTAGGGATTTCACATGCGGCAGGTGAGTATTTGGGGATTCTCGAGTCTGATGACTATATTGATGAATACATGTATGAAACATTGTATAATGTTGGCAAGGAACATGATTTAGATATAGCCAAATCCTTATTTACTTCATTTGATAATGAAACTAATGATAAAGCAACTGATAAGTGCGATTATGTGACTAAAAATAAAGTAATTTGTCCATCAGAAGATAATTCACCTTTTTTATTAACGCCATCAATTTGGTCGGCAGTTTATAAAATATCATTATTAAGAGATAATGATATTTTATTTAATAATACACCAGGAGCATCTTATCAAGATACTGCCTTTTTTTTCAAAACACATATAATGGCAAGAAAATATATGTTGATAGATAAGTCTCTCTTGTTTTATCGCGTTTCTCATTCTGAGTCATCTAGCACTAGAATAGGTGCAAATAAAATGTTTTTGGTTCTAGGTGAATGGAAAGAGGTGTTTCGTTATATCTCTGAAAAAAAACTTGCTCATGTCGCAATACAGATGGCCTATGTTTTAAAATATTCTGGAGTTCCATGGTTGTTCTTAAGGCTTGAACGAAATTTAAGGTATAAATACGCTAAAAGGATACAACAAGAATTAAAAAACGATTATCCCAAGATTAATTTTACTAAATTTAGTGCTATGGTACCAAGTAAAAGATTGCTTACATATAAATTAATAAAGATGTCACCAATTTTATTTGTATTTTTAGCTAATTTCAGAGTGTTTGTTAAAAAAGTTATAGAGTATTAGAATAATTAGTATGCATACGAAACCAGTTATCTCAATTATTATCCCTGTCTACAATACTGAACTATTTTTGCGTGAATGCTTAGATAGTGTGATTAATCAAACATTTAGTAATATAGAAATTATTTGTGTTAATGATTCTTCACCAGATAATAGCCAAACAATCTTAGATGAATATGCCAAGCTGGACGATAGAATAATTATTGTAAATAGACCTAATGGTGGACTTAGTGCAGCTAGAAATTCAGGATTAAAGCTTGCGACTGGAGAGTATATACTGTTCCTTGATTCTGACGATACATATCGAAATGATACTTGTGAGTTATCCCTTAATGCAATTCTGTATAATAATGTAGATATGGTATGCTTTGGTACTGATATTGTTGGTGATAAATGGGAGTCTGATGATTTCTATTATGGAATAAGACATACAGGCAATATCATTTTAAATGATGATATTTTAATGGATGTGAATGCATCTGTATGTAATAAATTATTTAAACATAACTTAATTAAGAAATATGAGATACATTTTCCAGAAGGTCTTGTTTATGAAGATGCCGCGTTTTATTTTAAATACACTGCTTGCTGTGAAAGAGCTTTTTTTATAAGAGATAAGCTGCTTGTGTATAAAAGAGGTCATAGTTCATCGATTATGACGCAAACAAAACAAGGAACAATCAAAGCAATAGATCATTTATATATTGCAAAAGATATTTATGATTTTTGGCTGAAGAATGAATTTATTGCTTCTAGACAAACAATCATGACTCAGCTGTTTATAGACTTCTTTAAATTTTCACTGGGTTTTGTCCCTAAAGATGGTAGAGCAAAGGTCTTAACTGTAGCAAAAAACTTATTGCTGGGTATGCCAGAAATTATAATTCCTTTGTCTCAGAAACTATTTGCTGAAAGGTTTAATGATCTGATTACTCGGTTGAAATTAGATTTTATAGAAACTACTAAATTAAGTGAATGTGATAAAGAATTACTAACTCATATGATTATAAATTCTTTAATCAATCAACATTATGGATTAAATAACCCGAGTGATTCTTGCCAGCGCAAAAATTTATCTCGAGTTAAGAAGTTGAAGAACTATATCGTGGCGTACGGAATAATTGCTACGTTACGAAGGATATCCCAAAAAACTAAGGTACTAATTCGAAGGTATATTTAATGAAATATGATTATTTAATTGTAGGTGCTGGTCCGTTTGGTGCAACTTTTGCTTATTTTGCTAAAAAAGCTGGTAAAAAATGTTTGGTTATTGATAAACGAGATCATGTTGGCGGAAATATTTATTGCGAAAAAGTTGAAGATATTAATGTCCACAAATATGGTGCACATATTTTTCATACCAGTAATAAAGAAGTATGGGATTTTGTAAACCAATTTGCTGAATTTAATCGCTATACCAATTCCCCAGTTGCGGTTTACAAGGATGAATTATATAATTTACCATTTAATATGAACACATTTAGTAAAATGTGGAATATTAAAACGCCAGCACAAGCAAAAGCAGAAATAGCGCGACAAATAGCGGATCTAAATATTACTGAACCAAAAAATTTGGAAGAGCAAGCCTTAAAATTGGTTGGTAAGGATATTTATTATAAATTGATTAAGGGCTACACTGAAAAACAGTGGGGGCGTAGCGCTACCGATATTCCCGCATTTATAATAAAACGCTTACCTGTTCGTTTTACTTATGATAATAATTATTTTAATGATAAGTATCAGGGTATTCCAATTGGCGGTTATAATGTGATCATTGAGAAATTATTGGAAGGTATTGAAATTAGGTTAAATATTGATTATTTTGCTAACAGAAATGAACTTGACTCATTAGCCGATAAAATAGTCTATACAGGTCCAATTGATCGCTTCTTTGCTTACTGTCATGGGGAATTACAGTACCGAGGATTAAAATTTGAGCATGAAGTATTGGATACGGACAATTACCAAGGTAATGCAGTAGTAAATTACACCGCGCGTGAGGTTCCTTATACCCGAATTATTGAACATAAACATTTTGAATTTGGTACACAGGAAAAGACCGTAGTGACAAAAGAGTATTCATCGGATTGGAAACAAGGTGAAGAGCCGTATTATCCGATTAATGATGAGCATAATCAAGAGATATATCAGAAATATAAACTAATGGCAGAGACTCAAGATAAAGTAATATTTGGCGGAAGATTAGCTGAATACAAATATTATGATATGCACCAAGTATTTGAAAGCGCTATAAATGCAGCTAAAAAAGAACTACTTTAACTATTTTGTGATGATAGTATGCAAACACTGACGCTTCACCTTGATATTTGTTATTTGCTTGGCAAAGAGTTTGACAATTATACGTATTTGTTGCCAAGTGGCGTTGTCGTTGAGCGTTATGTTGTTATTACGCCTGAAGAGCTTGTGAGCATAAAAACTCAAGCAAATTGCGGTTTGCTGATTAAACAATTCAGTGATGACTTAGTTAAGCTATTGCCTGGTAATATATTCAGTTATGTGGCTGTTGACGTAAGCTCCATCGCCGAACGTGATGAGTTATACGCGGCTTACTGCGATCTCAGACAATTTACGCAAAGCTTGCATTTTGTTGGTTTTGCTGGTGAGATTTCACGACTTTATGATTGTAGTAATAAAATCGAAATTAGTGTAATCTTCCCAGTGTATAACGTAGCACAGTATTTAGAGCGTTGTTTTGAAAATTTTTCTAAATTTAAACATCCCTTTATAGAGTTAATTGCGGTAGACGATGGTTCTACCGATGATTCACGAGTTATCTTAGCGGCGCTACAAAAAAAAGACTTGAGAATTAAAATTTTGGCTAAACAAAATGGAGGATGTGCCTCCGCTAGAATGTTTGGTTTACAGCACTCAAGTGGTCGTTATGTTGCCTTTATTGATCCTGATGATTTTGTGGAGCATGATTTTCTATTAAAATTACATCAGGCTGCTATCTTTAGCGCTTGTCAAGTTGTTCAGTGCGGTTATAATCGTTTTTATAATAATACACAAGTTCAGGAAGCAGTAATGGAAAATTCTATTTTAGAAAATTACTATGTACCGCAATATTCAGCAGTTCCCTTTTATGACTTGTTACGTACGAATACTCCTGCGGTTTGGCGGCGGTTATATTTAAGAGAATTTTTGATTAGCAATAATATTGAATTTCCTGTTGAGATTCGTAGGTTTGATGATCTACCTTTTTTTATTCATGTTTTTATACATTGTACTTCTTTTATGGTGCTTCCGGAGTGTTTATATAATTATCAAGTTAATCGTCCTGGACAAGATTTATTAATTGATGATGAGCGCTTGTTTGTGCTTTTTGACATTTTTGATTCTTTACAGCTGCGCTATATCAACCATTCTGATCGTGATATAATTTTAGCTAATTTGTTAGTTTGTCGATTAAATTCACATTTATGGGCGCTTAAGATGTTGAAAGTGGAGTTAATTGATGATTATATTTGTCGAATGCTAGTTGATTCTAAAATTCATTTAGAGCATTTTGTGGCTAGTTTCAAGGCTATTTATATTCATTATGGCATTGTTTCCATTGCAAATTTATTGTTTATTGGCTTAAAGACTCGTCAGAAATGGCTGGTTAAGTTAGCCATAAGAATATTTCGAAAATGATTTTCAATATGCAGAGCAGGCTGCTCAGGACAATTTCTTCATTTACATCCAGTAAACAGAAGAAAGTCTTATTGGTTAATTGCTTACGTGCTTTTTTTAGTGGTGGTATTAGTGGCGTTAAGGATTATTTATCTAGTCGTTATCTAAGCAAACAGGCAGTCGGTGGGTTTGGTATTGATTGTGCTATTCGCGACTTATTTTTATCTTCACGTTCTGTTTATATCTGGGCAAGCAAGGATCATCTTGAGTTAGCTTATTCTTTACAAAAAATATTTGCAACTATATCTATAACGGCTCATATCGTTAGCGATGTTAAATTACTTATTGATGAGATACCGTCAGTAATTATTAATCCGATCAATAAATTAGACTGCAGTAATTCAATAGTCTATTTTACCCAACAATTACCGACCTTTAATTTAGCAAATTATCGTTATTTTTGGCTGGAAGATTCATCGTTAGTGCCGATGTTGCAAGAACAGCACACTATTAAATTTCAGCAAATTTATTTACTCCAGTTTAATCAAGCATATCAAGCGGATTCAGTTATTAATAACCCGGATTATTATTTTTATCGTTTTGCTTTAGGGATCGGATTAATTCCTTATTCTCACTTCTGGGATTTAACTCATGAGATGGTATCTTTAAGCAACAACCGTTTGTGTTTAAGTTTGCCAGAGCAACAAATCCGTCGGCAAGACTTTATGTCTGACGCTTTGCAATATGGTTTTATGTTGTTTGATGGTTTACGCCACGAGTTGGGTTGGGTTGGTTGTGGGCTTAGTTATAAGTATTTATTAAATTTAGCCGCTAAATACAATTTCAAGAATATACTAATTTGTGAAGATGATGTCGAATTTTATAATGGGTTTTCAACACAAGTTCAATCTATTGAACGTTTTTTGAGTAATTCCTCATATAGTATTTTTTCTGGATTGATTGCTGATCTTAGCCCGAGCGCTAAAGTTAAACGAATCCATACATTTGAAGGTATCGACTTTATTGAATTAGATAAAATGACAAGTACCGTATTTAACTTTTATCATTTTTCAATTTATAATCATGTTATTAGTTGGGATGAAACCAATTTAGATCGTGATATTAATGCTATTGACAGATATATAGAAGGTTTACCCAATCTCAGTATAATAACCACGTTACCCTTTTTAGTTGGACATAAAGAAGAGCATAGCTCTACGGTGTGGGGTTTACAAAATACTCATTATCATAATATTATTAAAAAATCTAAAGAGAGATTACAAGCTTTAGTTGCTAAATATCATAAAGGTAGGCAAATTAATGAGTGAGCAAGTAAATGTACAACACATGGTTTTGAAAGTTTTTATTAAAATATGAAAATCGGCATTATAACCATAACCTATAATAGTCACCAAGTAATGGCTGAGTTTTTGCAGTCTATTTTTGCGCAAACCTACCCCAATTGGCATTTATATGTATATGACAATAGCTCTGAGCATAGCATCGAAGCTTTATTATCTGAATATGGTTGTTCTGATAGGTATGACTATGTTGCACTAGCACATAATTATGGGTTTGCAGTTGCCAATAATCTGGCGATTTGTCATGCTATAGCTGATGGTTGTGATGCAGTTTTGTTAATTAATAATGATACAATTTTTCAGCCTGACCTCATTCAAGGGTTAGTTACATCATCATATGAACAGAATGCAAAAATAGTTGCGCCCAAGATGCTGCATTATCCAGAAGAGAATCTGATTTGGTATGGTGGTGGCTATTTTGATCCTAAGCAAGCACTAAAAAATATTCATATAGGTATGGGAGAAGTTGATGACGGGCGTTTTGACACACCAGGCTGGCATGATTTTGCTCCAATGTGTTGTGTACTGATTGTCAAAGACGTATTTGAACAAATTGGCTATCTGGATGAAAATTACTTTATTTATTATGAAGATGTAGATTGGATGTATCGAGCCAAGCAGCACGGTATTGGGGTTTGGTACGCAGGAAACTTGAGCCTTTATCATAAGGTGAGTAGTTTAACTGGTGGTTGTAAGTCAAGATTTACAGTTTATCATTCAACTAAAGGTAAAATTTATTTTATTCGCAAATTTTATCAAGGTTTGTCACGCTATTATTGGCTCGTGCGTTATTTCTTTAGCTTATTTGCCGGACTTCTAATCAAACGCTATGATTACCGTGAAGTTAAGGTAAAATTAAAAGCATTTGTAATTGCTAAAGATTACAAAGTGAAATACAATAAGAAAATTTTACTCTATTCTGATAGTTTGGTATTTGGTGGTCATGAACAAATGATGCTTCATATTGTCAGTTCGCTACTTAAGACATTTAATCATTCCCTAATTTTAGTCTGTAGTAAACGAAATAAGAAACTAATTGCAGCCGCCTCATTGATCAATGATCCACGTTTTTCCTTATCTTTAACTAGTGTTAAATCTGAATATGGGCAAAGCGTGCGGGCATTTTTGCAGCCGCTGGATGTTTTATCTCTTGCTAGCTTGTTGCGTGTAAAACAACCTGATTTAGTATTAGTAGCGCAGGGAGATATTGAGCTTGGTTCTAAGATGTTATTGGCCTGTAAATTATTAAAGAAATATGTATACTCTTACATTCCAGGTGCATTTTTACCCTCTGAATTAAAACTGCCATTAGCTTCGCTACGTGATTTTTTTTCGCGCATCATTTATAAAATTCCAGATGGCTTCATTACGATTAATAATAAATTTATGGAACAACTAAAATTATTAACCACTAATAAGCCAGTCTATGTACTAGAAAACTTTATTAAAGAATCTGTTCCCAGAGAGGTTAGAAAACTTGACTCTAAAAAAATTACAATTGGAATAGTTGGCGCCTTAACCAAGCGCAAAAATCAGAGATTTATTATTGAGTGGCTAGCAAAGACAAAGAATAAGGATGTCAGAGTAGTATTATTTGGTGATGGTAAAGATTTTGAAATGCTTAGTAACTTAGCACAAAAATATCACGTTTCTGATAGAGTTGAGTTTGCTGGCTGGGTTCAAGACCAAGGCATCGTATACAGTCAAATTGACCTACTAGTGATTCCTAGTATTGTTGAAGGAGTCCCGTTGGTGATGCTTGAAGCTGCTATTCGTCGAGTGCCTGTATTAGCTGCTGATTTAGCGGGCATTAGTGATTTTCTACCTAAAGAAATGCTCTTTATTGTGAACGATATTAATGATTTTGAAGACAAGTTTAATACACTTGTTCAATATCCAGAAATATTGTGGGCGGCTGTAGAAAATAACTATCAAAGAGCTAGATTAAATAACCTACAGTCTAATTTTGATGCTCAGTTAGGGCATATTTTTAATAAAATTTTGGCTAAATAATAATGAGTGTTGTAATACAATCAAAACAAAAGGCGACTAAATGTTTGACTATATTGTAATTGGCGCAGGATTCTCTGGCGCAGTTATGGCTGAGCGAATTGCATCTCAGCTTAAGAAACGGGTTTTAATTATTGAGCAACGGAATCATATCGGGGGAAACTGTTATGATCAGTATAATGAAGATGGAATTTTAGTATATAAATATGGTCCGCGCGTATTTCATACTCCAGATAAGAAGATTTGGGATTATGTATCACAATTTACAGAGTGGAAGCCATATCAACATAAGGTTGCAGCGTACGTTGATGGACATTTAGTGCCAATTCCATTTAATCTGAATAGTTTGAAGATAGTTTTTCCGGAGTATATGGCGAATGAACTAACGCGCAAACTGATTAATTTTTTTGGTTTTGGTAATAAGGTACCAATTTTAGAGCTACGCAAAACCCAAGACGATGATTTGAAAATGTTGGCTGAGTTTATTTATAACAAAATTTATCTTAATTATACCTATAAACAATGGGGACTAAAACCTGACGAACTGGATGAGTACGTTACAGGCAGGATGCCAATTCGTATTTCTTATGATGATCGCCATTCTCAAGATAGTTACCAAGGTATTCCTCGTTTTGGTTATAATCAGTTATTCAAAAAAATGCTTAATAATCCTAATATTAAGGTTCTACTTAATACTGATTATCGCGAAGTAGTTACGGTGAATCATCATAGTAAGCAGATTAAGTTTATGGAACAACCATTTGAAGGGAAATTGATTTTTACTGGTAAAATTGACGAGCTATTTGATTATTGCTATGGTGAGCTGCCTTATCGAACGGTTGATTTTAAAATTAAAACTTTAACACAGGAGCATTATCAGGATATTGCTAGTATCAACTATCCAAATGATTATGATTTTACCAGAATAACTGAAGTGAAACATCTAACGGGGCAGATTCATCCATATACTGCAATTGTAGAAGAGTATCACCGCAGTAGCACACGTAAAGATGTTCCATACTATCCAATTCCGGCAGAAGCTAATTTAGCGATGTTTGAGCGCTACAAACAGCTATCCAAAGAATACCCTGAGATTATTATGTCGGGACATTTAGCAGATTATCGTTACTATGACATGAATATCGCGGTATTAATGGCGTTGGAGAAGTTTAATAGTGCAATTAATGTTTAACATCTTGTGCGTTGCGTATGTTATCTATGTATTTAAATTGTTTTATTCCCAAAATATCATAACTAATCTACTGGTTATTGATTGTTTTTTAATGGATCGATAGATGCCACAGCTAAAGCTTATGTTTTGCACTATGTCAACAGGCATACTGGGGGGGCGTGAGAAAGTATTCGCGGATAAAGTAAATTATTTATATCATACTAAAAATTATGATCTTTACATTGTTACTACTAATCAGGGCGGATCAGAAAATTTTTATTCGATTGATTTATGTAAGGAAAAGCAATTTGATTTAAATATTGACTACCGCGATATTGAGTTGTTGAGCCCAGTAAAGAGACTTATGGCGCGTAGAAAGCTAAGACAAATCCATAAGCAAAAATTATCAAAGGTTATAGCTCAAGTGATGCCCGATATTATTGTGATTAACTCAACGGATGAGCTTTTTTTCCTAAATGAAATCAAAGGCAAAGCAAAATTAATTTTTGAAGAGCATACGGGTTTTAGATTTTCAAGAAAGATGGAGATTAATTATACTTACACTGGTTTTAATATGTGTTTAAGATTAATCAGGTGGAAGTTATTGGATTCTAAAATTGAAAAAAAACTTAAAAATTTCGATAAAATAATTTGTCTAACTAATGCTGCGAGAAAAATGCACGATTGTTCCATTCATAGCAAAATAGAAGTGCTTGGAAACCCATTAAGCTCCTGTTTTGAGAATTATCAATTTGCAACAAAGAAAAAACATATAATAGCTGTTGGGCGTCTTTCTTTTGAAAAAAGATATGATATGCTTCTTAAAGCCTGCCATTTAATTATTGATAAATGTGATGGTTGGACCTTTCATCTATATGGAGATGGACCAGAACTTGATTATCTAAAGATGCAAGCTAACTCATTAGGAATAAGTGAAATATTTTTCTTCCATCCAGCTCAAGAAGATATTTTAAGTATTTATCAAGAAGCCTCCATCTGTGTTATTACTTCATTATTTGAAAGCTATAGCATGGTGATAACTGAAGCAATGAGTCAAGAAGTTGCGTGCATCTCAGTGAAATGTCCTACTGGTCCAATGGAGCTAATACATAATGGCAAGACCGGTATTTTATTAGATGATTCAGACGTAATAAAATTATCAAATGCAATACTGCATTTAATAAATAATCCGGACTTACGTAATGAAATTGGTATAAATGCTAGAAAAAGTGTTAGACCTTGTTATCTTAAGCCAATTATGCACCAATATCAGAATATTTTAATGGAACTGGCACTACCCTCGAGGAAATAATCCACTGATATTAAATAATATTTTAGAATGATAAGGTTATATGCCAAGAATTATATTTTATAATAAATAATTCTTTTGTGCATTTTAAAGAGCACATATTGAGAGTTTTTGCAAAAATTACTGATGGTTTATTATGAAGAAAATATATTTAAATTGCCGCTTTTTAACTCAACGCGTCACCGGCGTTCAGCGCTTTGCATTTGAGTTATGTAAAGCACTGGATGTGATACTTGAGTCATTAAGTGAGTTAGAAGTTGTCGCTTTGATGCCGAATCAAGCAATTAATCCGCAATACATTAATCATGAATTTAAAAACATTAAGATTTATAAGTGTGGAGGTTTGTCTGGTCATTTATGGGAACAGCTTGAATTACCACGATACTCTAGAGGCTCGTTGTTAATTAATCTCTGTAATACAGCACCGTTATTTAAACTAAAACAATGTATTACGCTACATGATGTCATTTTTATGACCAATCAAGATAGCCAGAAACTATGGTTTAAGTTGTGGTATCGATTAATTGCTCGAGTTACATCTCTTAGTGCTCAAACTATTTTCACGGTTTCTCAATTTTCTAAAGCTGAAATTGTACGCTTACTAAATGTAAAACCTGATAGAGTTATGGTGTTAGGAAACGCGCCGAGTTTGCAAAGCTATACTTATGCAAACGAAGTTTTTACTAGATTTAAACTGGAAAATAAAAAATATTTTCTGATGATAGGTTCTAATTCATCGCGTAAAAATACGCAGATCGTGGCTAAATTATTTGCATTAGATCATGAACTTAGTGAAGTTTTGCTGGTAATTGTTGGTGGTAAGTATATTAATTTGGGCGCGGTGGATGAGCTTGTGGCGGATAACTTAATTTATACTGACTATATTGCAGATAGTGAGTTACGTAGTTTATATGCTCATGCCGAGGCATTAATCTTTCCTTCGCTTTATGAGGGGTTTGGAATTCCGCTGGTAGAGGCAATGGCAGAATCAACCGTTGTAATTGCATCGGATATTCCGGTAATTCGGGAAGTGTGTGCTGATAGTGCGTTATATTTTGATCCACACTCGATAAACAGCTTAAAACAACAGATAATGCTGTCACTTGATAATCCAAATGCTACGCTAATTAAGTTGAAACATAAGACACAGACTCAGCTAGTTAATTATCAATGGGCAAAGTTTGCTAAAATCATGCTAGAAACAATATATAAGAATGTGTAAAATAAAATGAAAATAGCAATTGTTCATGATTGGTTATATACCTACGCAGGAGCAGAGAAAGTTCTGGAGCAGATAATTAATTGCTTTCCTGAAGCTGATTTATTTAGTTTGATTGATTTTTTACCTGCGAGCGAGCGTGGTTTTATTCAAAATAAAGTCGTCAAGACTTCATTTATTCAAAAACTACCTTTTGCGAAAACTAAGCATCGTCAATATTTACCATTGATGCCATTGGCAATTGAACAGCTAGATGTCAGTAGTTATAATTTGATTATTAGTAGTTCGCATGCAGTGGCGAAGGGTATCTTGACCGGCCCCAATCAGTTACATATTTGCTATTGTCATTCGCCAATTCGTTATGCCTGGGATATGCAGCACCAGTATTTGCGTGAAGCAGGTCTTCTGCGGGGATTAAAGTCGTGGTTAACGCGCTATATTTTACATAAGATTCGGCTATGGGATTACCGTACTGCAAATGGGGTAGATTATTTTGTTGCCAACTCCAATTTTATTGCCAAGCGAATTTATAAAGTTTATCGTCGTGAAGCTGAGGTTATCTATCCTAATGTTGATACCGATAAATTTACACCATCAACGGACAAACAAGACTTTTACCTAACTGCCTCACGAATGGTTCCATATAAGAAGATTGCATTAATTGCCGAAGCTTTTGCTCTGATGCCGGGTAAGAAATTAAAAATTGTTGGAACAGGTCCGGATTATAAGAAAATTCAGCAATTAGCGATGAGCTGTCCAAATATTGAGTTACTCGGCTTTGTTGCAGATGAGCAGCTGAGACTACTTATGCAACAGGCAAAAGCCTTTGTGTTTGCGGCTGAGGAAGATTTTGGCATTGTCCCGGTTGAAGCTCAAGCCTGTGGAACTCCGGTGATTGCCTATGCTCGAGGTGGGGCACTGGAAACCGTTAATGGTTTAGATAGTGCAGCTTCAACTGGAGTATTCTTTGCCAGCCAAACTAAAGAGGCTATCCAGCAAGCTATCTTAGAATTTGAACAACAGATGGTGATTACTCCAGAGGCATGTGTAGTTAATGCACGACGATTTGCTACTGAGCGCTTTAGATCGCAGTTTAAAAACTTTGTTTTGGCTAAATACCAAGAATTTATTAAGAAATAGTATGAAACGTCTCTTTTTACAAAAGTATTTATTACTTGCCAGCGATTTGTTTTCGTTAGCATTTACTTATTTTTTGAGTGTTCATATTGCAAATGTAGTTGAACCGTCGCGTCCGCATTATTTTGACACCAATCATTTAGTCTTGGTGAAGGTGCTGAATGCGTTAGTAATTATTGCTATGTTTTGGATAGCTGAGCTTTATGTGAAACGTCGCCCAACTTGGGAGGAGTTACGGATAATCTATAAGCAAATTATCTATATCCTGATTTTAGATTTTGTAGTGATTTCGCTTAGCCGTTCTGAACATGTAACTTACCTATTTTTCTTTATGTATTGGGCATTATTATTTGTAATTTTACCGTTATTCAGAACCTTTACTATCCGAATTTTGCTGCATTATAAACTTTGGCAACGTAAGGTTTATATCGTTGGCACTGGGGATACTGCTCTTAGTGCTTATAGCTTATTGAAAAATCGTCGGTTAATGGGTTTTCAAATTCATGGATTTGTTGATATTAATCGCGAACGAATTACTGGTGAGAAACTAAGTGTAGAATTTGAAAATAAGGATTTCCCGCTCTTGGGGCTTAAAGACTTACTGGATAGAGATAAAACCTGTGAAATGGTGGTTGCGCTTGATTCATTGGAAATGGTACGTAATATTGATAAAATTTTTTTGATGCAGCGCAATTTTATGTTTGTTAGCATCGTTCCAGATTTTGATGGCTTACCATTATATGGCATAGAGATTAATCACTTTTTTGGTAATGAGCAACTAATGTTGCGTCTAGAAAATAATCTTAATCGTCGCCTAAATCGTTTGGTTAAAATGTTTTTTGATTATGGTGTGGTTTTACTTTGTTTACCGGTGGTATTACCTTTGATATTGCTAATTGGCTTATTGATTTTTCTTGAAGATCGTGGTAATCCTTTTTTTATACAACCCCGTCTAGGTTATGATGGTAAAACTTTCGGGTGTATTAAATTTCGTAGTATGCATAAAAATGCTGAAAAAATGCTTAATTCTTGGAGAGAAGAGAATAATATCATTTATCAAAAATATGTGGCAAATAATTTTAAATTAGACAATGATCCACGGGTTACTCGAATCGGTAGATTATTACGCAAAACTAGCTTAGATGAATTGGGGCAGTTGCTAAATGTGCTTAAAGGTGAAATGAGTCTAGTTGGTCCACGCCCATTATTGGCGCGTGAGCTTGGTGATTACAATGATGGAATGTTTTATTATGCAATGGTTAAGCCTGGAATTACTGGCATGTGGCAAGTAAGTGGCAGAAGTAAAACTTCGTTTGCGGATCGCTGTCGTTTGGATACTTGGTATATCAAAAACTGGTCGTTGTGGTATGATGTAGTTATACTCATCAAAACAATCGGTGTGGTGGTAAAGAGGGATGGGGCATATTAGGCAAGCACAAGTATCTAATCGTAACAAAGTATCCTATAAACTAAGTAAATAGGTTATAATAAAGTGTTTTGTTTTTAATTTTGAGGAGTAGTGTCATAAGCACTGAAAAACAAGCGCGCATTAACGGCGCAATTACAGCACCTGAGGTGCGTTTGGTTATTGATGAAACTGGTGAGCAATTGGGCGTGGTTTCTATCCATGCAGCAATGGCTAAAGCTAATGAGCTAGAATTAGACTTGGTTGAGATATCTCCTAATGCTAATCCTCCAGTGTGTAAAGTTATGGATTTTGGTAAATTTAAGTACCATGAGCAGAAAAAAGCTCATGCAGCTAAACAAAACCAAAAGCAAGTTCATGTAAAAGAGATCAAACTGCGTCCGGTAACCGATGAGCATGACTATCAGATAAAATTAAAAAATGCTAAGCGTTTTCTTGAAGACGGTGATAAAGTTAAATTTATCGTTCAATTCCGTGGTCGTGAAATGGCGCATCAGGAATTTGGGATTCGCTATTTAGAAAAAGCCGAACAGGATTTATTGGATTTGGTAGTGGTTGAAATGCGTCCTAAAGTTGAAGGTCGTAATGCAATTATGATTGTATCACCGAAAAAGAAAAAATAGCATGAAAGTCAGCGGCTTTACCTTTTTGCGCAATGGTACGATTTTAGGCTACCCATATATTGAGAGTCTAAAATCGTTATTGGCGGTTTGTGACGAGGTGGTTGTCGCACTGGGTAACAGTGATGATGACACCTTGGCACAGGTTCAGGCGCTGAATGACCCTAAGTTACGTATTATTCAGACCACCTGGAATGAAAATATGCAGGATCGTGGGTATACCTATGCGCAGCAAAAAATGATTGCACAGTTTAATTGTACCGGTGATTGGGCATTTTATCTTGAAGGTGATGAGGTAATTCATGAGCAGGATTATGTAACTATTCGTGCAGCAATGGAAAAGCATCTGGATGATAAGGAAGTCGAAGCGTTAGTTTTCGACTATTATCATTTTTATGGCTCACCATCAACAATTGCTTACTCACCGCGTTGGTATCGTCGTGCACCACGAATTATTCGCAACACAGTCCGTAGCTGGGCTCCTGATGGCTTGTTTTGGCTGATTATGAATGAGAATCGTCAGGGGCGCTATCCGAATGCGGCTTTGGTTGGTTGTCATCTGTATCACTACGGTCATGTGCGCTCGGTTGCCAAAATGAATGAAAAGCAAAAGCGTGTCGAACGCTACTGGGGCAAAACCCCAAAAGAATTTTTAAGTTACGGTGATATTGATCCACTCACTATTCGTACTTTTAACCGAACTCATCCCGCAATTGCTGCTTCTTGGCTCACAAATGATGCGGAACAAAAACTTGAACTTAATCCCGATTATTGCCTAAGCCGTCGTGATAAAAAACATCGGCTGATGATGAAGTTGGAGCAAATACTTGGTGGCAAGGATTTTGCCAAAAAACATTATAAATTAATTCGAGGCTAATAATGAATCTAGCAAATGATAGAAAAGCACTTCAACAATATTGGTGGTTGCTGCTGGCTTTTCTAACCGCAATTGCGCTGCCTCTGTCAACCGCATTACAAAATGCAACTCTTCCGTTAATCGTTTGTAGCGTAATCTTATGTAAAGATCTGCGTGCTAAACTTCCGCAAATTATTAAAGAACCACTGGTCATCGTGGGATTGCTTTTTTATGCTCTATTTCTTGTCGGTTCATTGTGGTCAAGCGGCAGTACACATGATATAAGTAAAATGTTACTAAAAATGATCGGGCTAGTCGAATTACCTTTTATTATTGCATTTTTTAGCTCAGATGCTAAACGTAAGTCTGCTTTATGGGGCTTTGGTATTGGTATTGCTTTGACAATCTTTTTCTCTTATCTTTCGATCTGGACCAATCATCCGATGTTCCATGCCAAGGAATGGGGCTTACAATATGGTATTTTTCGGATGCATATGTACCACAGCTATTTTTTAGCGTTATTTGCATGCTGGTTGCTATATTTACAGCTAAATAAACAGATTAAACCCAAATGGTTAAAGATTGTGGCATGGGTTAGTATTTTTGTTTTGCTGCATAATATCTACTACGAAACCTGGAGTCGTACCGGACAGATATTATGTTTGCTAATGGTAATTAGTATTTTTATTCAGTGGCGCTTAAAAATTGGCTTGATTGTTTCTGCGGTAATTTTGTTTGTCATTACACCAACTTTAATTTATACTTCTTCGTCGGTTCAGGCTAAAATTAAAACCTATCAGGAAAATGTTCAGCAGTACAAGGCTGGGAAATTTGATCCGCAAAATCCGTCGATGTATTTACGCTGGACTTTTCACAAATATGCCAAAGAAATTATTGCTGAAAAACCAATCCTTGGGCACGGAACTGGCAGCTATCCGGGTGAATACGCTCGTCTCTCAGCGCTTGATCATAATCCGTTTGATAATACTCAGCCACATAGCGATTATTTATGGTTTGGGGCTGAATTGGGCTATATTGGGATGATGATATTTATTGTTTTTTTAGCAACCTTGTTTATTCGCTCTTTTAGTCTAGCGCGTCCCTATCGTGATTTCGGTGTGACGGTTGCTTTGGTTTATGCTGCAGCATGCTATGAGAATGGCTATTTTTCTGATTCAGTATCTGGTTTGGCATTCTTTGCATCGGTTGGTTTATTGTTTGCCACTCGCTATGATTTAAAACAACATGCTAATTAGTTTTATTATTCCGGTTTATGATAGTGAGAAATATTTAACCCAGTGCCTTAATAGTATTTTTTCACAAAAATTTACTGATTTTGAGTGTGTTGTAATAAATGACCGTTCACCAGGTGATTGCAAAAATTTAGTTCAGGATTACGTCAAAGAACGTGGAGTTACAATTGTATATCACGAAAACATTACTAATTTAGGCTTGGGTGAAGCGCGTAATGTTGGTGTCGAACTATCCTCTGGAAAGTATTTATTTTTTCTCGATAGTGATGACTATCTGGTAGAGGATGGACTATCCGAAGCTGTTATTGCTATGCTCGGGGCAGACTTAGAGCTATTGATTTGCAATCATCAAATTTATGAGCCGCATAATAATCTGATTAAACTTCCCTTTCCTGATATTGAACAGGCTTTTCTGACTTCCAAACTATCGATTCCAACTTATGCATGGGGTAAATTTTTTCTGCGCGAGTATTGGCTTAAACATAATTTTAGCTTTGAGAGTATTTATGCTGAAGATTTACAATTAATTCCTCTGGTAATTCGTTTGGCTAAATCGCTACAAGTTAGCAATCAGCCAATATGTGTTTACCGAACAAATTTTGCATCTTTGACTCATCGCTTTTATTCATGGCAACAAATGTGGTATTTGCTGAATTCTCTTCATCATAAATTTGTTAAACATAATTTGCTGGATGATGAATCTAGTGTATTCCTGCTATCAAGCTTTTATAATTTAACTAAAGTGATCGGTTTGGGATTTCATCGTTACTTGTTTTACAAACAATTTATTACCTTAGTAAATGTGATTCCTCAAACAGAATATTTTGCAGAACCATTGGTGAATAACTCAAAGCGCAAAAAATTGCAAAAAATTTATGCGAGCAATGGGTGGTATTTATTTAAGCCGAATATGCGCTATTGGAAATTTATAGTAACGAAAATATTTCGCTAAATGTAATAATCATGTGTAATTTTAATGAGTCGTATTTTACAGGTGTCGATTGCAAGCAATAATAAAACTATTTACTAAGTATAAAGGGCTAAGATTTTTATTCACTGGCGGACTTAATACTATTATTTGCTTGATTTTGTTTGCTATATTAATAAATGTTGGATTAAACTATTTATTAGCCAGCACAATGGTATTTATTTTTGGCGTTATTGAGGGATATTTATTAAGTGCCGTATTAGTCTTTAGGCATAAAATTAAATTTAGACCACTATTGCGCTATTCTTTAGTTTACATTGCCTCATATATTGTGAACATTATGATACTCTATACTTGTGTTGAGTTTATTCATTTAAGTAAAGTTAACGGGCAAATTGTTACCTCGCTGTTGATAGCTGCCTTGAATTATGCATTAGTCAAAAAACTAGTCTTTAAAATTAATTAAGATTAGTTGTTTAATACAGAGATAATTATGAAAATAAGTTTGATAATTTCAACCTATAATCGTCCAGATACATTAGAATTAGTTTTAATGAGTGTTGCCAAGCAAGTTATTCCAAATAGTCTAGTGCTAGAGGTTTTAGTTGCAGACGATGGTTCTGGTATTGAAACAAAGTCTTTACTTGCTAAATTTCAACAAAATTTTCCATTTAAGTTATTGCATATTTGGCACGAAGATACTGGCTTTCGTTTGGCTGCAATTCGTAATCTGGCAACCAGTAAATCCAACGGGGAGTATTTAATTTTTATTGATGGCGATTGTTTGATTGCTCCGGATTTTATTTCAAATCAGATGAAACTAGCTGAAAAAGGTTATTTTGTAGGTGGTAATCGGGTATTACTTAGTCAATCATATACAAAATCCGCGCTGAGTGATAAATCAATCAGTATTGCCACTACCTCGGTTATTTCTTCAATCCTAGCTAGATTAAGTGGTAAAACCAATAAATGGCTAGCAGCATTACGTCTAAACCCTTCGGCTTCGTGGCGTAAAAAATATGTTCAAAATTGGCGTCGTCCTAAAGGATGTAATATGGCACTATGGCGACAAGATTGTTTAGCGGTAAATGGTTTTGATGAAGGATTTGCTGGTTGGGGGCATGAAGATGCTGATTTTTTAGTACGTTTACTCCACGCGGGAATCCAAATAAAAGATGGTCGTTTTGCAGCACCAGTCTATCACCTATGGCATAAAGTTAATGATCGCAGTAATGAAGCCGAAAATTTTGTACGCTTAATGGAACGCGTGCATAATAAGGGTTTTATTCGTGCGGCTAATGGTATCGATAAGTATCTACTTGATTGTAAAAATAGTAAAGATTTTACCAAATAGATATGCTATAATCTTCCCCTCAAAAAGGTGGATAGTTAGGTTCCTCAAGTTCTCGTTATGCGAGCACCTGCTATCTGAATAAAAACTGCGATTAAAAAAGGTGCATTACATGCCTAAAATGAAATCAAAGTCTGGTGCGAAAAAACGCTTTATCGTTCAGGGTAGTGGCGGCATCAAACGTTCTAAAGCATTCAAACGTCATATTTTGACTAAGAAAACAACTAAAAACAAACGTCAATTACGTGGTACAGTACAAGTGAGCCCTAGCGATATGGGTCATGTACGTAGCATGTTACCTTACGCATAAATTGAAGGAGTTATAGAATGCCTAGAGTAAAACGTGGTGTCATCGCGCGTGCGCGTCACAAAAAAATTATCGCTTTAGCTAAAGGCTATCGTGGTCGTCGCAACAACGTATTCCGTGTTGCCAAAGAAGCGGTTATGAAAGCGGGGCAATATGCTTACCGTGATCGCCGTCAAAGAAAACGTCAATTCCGTAGTCTATGGATTGCGCGGATTAATGCTGGTTGTCGTGAATTAGGTTTAACTTATAGCCGTTTTATTAACGGTTTAGCTAAAGCTGAAGTTGCTGTAGATCGTAAAGTATTGTCTGATTTAGCGATTAATGACAAATTTGCATTTGCTAAATTTGTAGAGCTTGCTAAAAGCAAGCTAGCGTAATTACGCAAATTGCTTTATAATAACGGGGGCTATAAATAGCTCCCTATTTTTTTGTCTATGGGAAATAATGGAAAGATTTTTAATTAATGATGAGCAAGTTCAGCAGCGGGTAGTTAATTCACTGGAGAAGCTCTGGGATTTAACCGATGATTTGGTAGAATTTTATCCACGCTATAAAGAATATACGGTAACCGTATTTGGCTCGGCACGGATTGCTGAAGAATCTCAGGTCTATAAAGATGTTTTTGACTTTGCTTCCAATTTAGCGCGCTTAGAGTGTAATGTTGTAACAGGTGGTGGACCGGGGGTAATGGAGGCCGCTAATCGTGGTGCTATAGCCGGGAAACTGGTACAATCACCAGTAAAGTCGGTGGGGATTAATATTGAGTTACCTTTTGAGCAAAAAAATAATCTTTATCTAGATGAGTCGTTTCCGCATAAGACATTTTTTACGCGCTTACAGCATTTTACGGCGGTATCGGATTGTTTTGTGGCATTTTACGGTGGAATTGGTACGGTTTTAGAAATTTTAACAATTTTGCAGCTGATGCAGGTTAAGAAGATTGAAAATCGCAAGCTGATTTTAGTTGGTAGTATGTGGACTGGTCTGATTCAATGGTTTGAGGCTGAGATGTTAAAAGATGATATGCAGCTTATTCATAGTGGTGATTTAATGATACCAAAGATGGTAGAACATTATCAAGATGCTTTAGAGATTATTAAGCAGCATAAAGCACAACAAGACTTATAGAATAACATAATTATGGAATTAATATGGAACAATTAAACTCGGTTTTAGCCGCTGGATTGGGCGAGCTTCAACAAACTGTTTCTTTACACGAGCTAGAACAGTTAAAGTCACGCTACATTGGTAAACAAGGGCAAATCACGTTATTTATGCAAAAGCTAAAAGAAATTGCACCAGAAGAGCGTAAAGCATACGGAGCACAAGTTAATCAAATTAAGACCCAGTTTGAAGCTCTGTTAACTGCACGCCGCGATGAATTAAGTGCTGCTGAATTAGCGGCTAAGCTTGCCAGCGAAAGCATTGATGTTTCATTGCCTGGTCGAGGAATTGCTCGTGGTAGTCTGCATCCAATAACGCTTGGTTTTAATCGGCTGATTGCAATTTTTGCTCAGCTTGGATTTGCTGTTGCCGATGGTCCGGAAATTGAAACTGATTACTATAATTTTAAAGCGCTAAATATTCCAGATAATCATCCCGCGCGCGCGATGCAGGATACGTTTTATACTGAATCTGCTAATGTATTAAGAACCCACACATCACCTCTTCAGGTTCGTTATGCTGAAAATCGCAACCCACCAATTAAAGTTATTGCCCCTGGGCGAGTTTATCGTGTCGATATGGATGCCACGCACAGTCCAATGTTTCATCAAATGGAGCTATTGTGGATAGATAAGGGAATTAGTTTTGCCAATTTTAAAGCGGTGATTAGTGAATTTATGCGTAAGTTTTTTGAAGATGATAGTTTAAAAGTCCGTTTTAGAGCCTCATTTTTCCCATTTACGGAACCCTCAGCTGAGGTAGATATTTATTTTGCTAAAACTGGCAAGTGGTTAGAAGTTGGTGGCTGCGGAATGGTGCATCCTCGAGTGTTAAACTATATGAATATATCGGCAGAAGAATATAGTGGCTTTGCATTTGGTTTTGGCGTTGATCGTTTGACAATGCTTAAGTATGGCATTACAGACTTGCGTTTGATGTTTGATAACGATTTAGACTTTTTAACGCAATTTAAGGGTTAGTTTACGATGAAAATATCATGGAATCATTTGCAAAGTTTTTTTTCGGATAAATTAGACAAAGAATTCGTCCTTGAGCGATTGACAATGGCTGGGCTCGAAGTTGAAGATGAAACGCCTGTAGCGCCAGTTTTTAGCGGAATCGTAATTGGCGAGGTTGTGGAGTGTATTAAACATCCAGATGCCGATAAACTTTCGCTATGTAAGGTAAATGTTGCTGAGGCAGAGCCATTACAGATAATTTGTGGTGCTGCCAATGTCGCAGTTGGGGTTAAAGTGCCATGTGCTAAAGTTGGAGCAATTTTGCCCGGCGATTTCAAAATTACTGAACGTAAAATGCGTGGAATAATTTCTTATGGTATGTTATGTAGCGGTGATGAAATTGGCTGTCCTAGTGATGTAGATGGATTGTTGTTATTAGGTGCTGATGCTCCAGTTGGTAACGATGTTCGCCAGTACCTCGACTTAAATGATAGTAGTGTTGAATTTAAAATTACACCCAATCGTGGAGATTGCTTATCTTATCGTGGTTTAGCACGTGAGGTAGCTGCGCTGACAGGCAATGCGCTTAAGCCTGCCGTTAATATAGTAAATAACCTAAATAAGTTGAGCGACAGCTTGAAGTTAGAAGTGCTAGCAGTAAATGAATGTCCTCATTATGTTGGTTTAGTAATTAATGGTATCGATAATAAAATTGCTTCACCAAGTTGGTTAATTCGAATACTTGAGCGAAGTGGTGTGAGATCTGTTTCCCCGCTAGTTGATATTGCCAATTATGTAATGTTGCTATTGGGGCAGCCATTACATACTTTTGATCTAGCTAAAGTAGCTTCAGGTGTTAAAGTGCGAATGACTGAGTCAGGTGAAGAGCTTAAACTAATTGATGCTAGCACAGCTAAATTACAAACTAACACATTAATAATTGCGGACAGTGAGAATCAGCCAGTTGCAATTGCTGGTGTCATGGGAAGTTTAGATTCTGGTGTTTCTGCTGCTACTACTGCGCTATTATTAGAGAGTGCCTTTTTTGCTCCAGATGTTATTCAGGGCAAAGCTAAGCTTTATGGTGTAAGCTCTGATGCCGCATTTAGGTTTGAGCGTGGGGTTGACCCCGAGATTCAGCATGATGCAATTAATCTTGCCGCGCAATTAGTCGTAGATATTTGTGGTGGTGCAATCGGTGAATATATTCACTTCTCAAGTAACTCTGCTGAGGCTGAAATACAAAAAATAAGCTTAAGTTTCAAAGAGATTGATACATTTATTGGACAATCTATTCCTGTTGTAACTATTATACAAATTTTAACCAATTTAGGTTGCACCTGCGATGTTAATGCTGATTTACTGGTGGTTACTCCTCCGAGCTATCGCTTTGACTTGCGTATTAAGCAGGATATCATCGAAGAGATCATTCGCGTTTATGGTTATGATCGTATTGAAGCTAAAATGCCAATCTTGGAACATTCGTTAGAGGCTTTAGATCCTAAGTTACAGAAAGTTGCAAATTTAAAGCAAACTATGGTTGCTTATGGCTTTAGTGAAATTATTAGCTATGCATTTATCGAAGAGAAATATGCCAATTTATTTTTAACACCAGCCGTAGAAGTTGTTCGTCTGCAAAATCCAATCGCAGGTTTGAACGTTATGCGCAGCAATTTGATTCCTGGCTTGATAAAAAGCTTGCAATATAATGTTAATCGAGCTCAAGATTCAGTGCGCTTGTTTGAATTAGCACGAGTATTTCATGGTGAAACTATTGATGCTCAACCATTACATCTGGCTGGATTAATATATGGCAAATACTTATCTTCGAATTGGGCTTTAGCTTCCCGTGAGGTTGATTTTTATGATTTAAGTCTCGTCCTGCAAGAGTTATTAGCTACTTTTGGTAAGGTAGAACTTAGAGCTATTGACTCCAGTGGTGGTGCAGCATACATGCATCCAGGCAGAACTGCGAGTGTTCTATTGAATAATAATCAAATTGGTTATATTTGCCAACTTCATCCAGCATTAACTGGCGAGCTTGGTTTAGAATCACTTCCTTATGTTTTTGAAGTAAATATTGAAAGCATTTCGCTTAGCGAAGACATTTCATTAAATACAGTTAGTAAGTTTCAAAAAGTAAGCCGTGATTTGGCATTTGTTTTGGATAAGAAAATTGAAGTTGGTGCAATTTTACAAGGAGTTGCACAACTAAAAATTGAATGGTTAATTAATTTCAATGTGTTTGATGTCTTCAGTGGTGGCTCATTAGCAGCAAATGAAAAAAGTGTTGCATTTAATTTTGTGTTTCAAGCTGAGAAAACTCTTAGCGACGAAGATGTAAGTCATGGACTAGAGTTAGTTAAACAGCTGGTTGTTAATGAATTTAATGGTAGTTTAAGGTAATATTAATTTTTTTGAGGTGTTATGTTATGTCAACTGTAACTAAAAATGATTTGATTCAGGTTGTTATGGATAATTCAGTATTAACTAGAGCTGATGCTTATCGTTTAGTAGAAGATTTTTTTGATGTGATGACCAAGAGTCTGGAAGATGGGGATGAGGTTAAAGTTTCAGGGTTTGGTAACTTTGTTTTACGTGATAAGAGTGCTCGAGTAGGGCGTAATCCAAAAACCAAAGAAGAGTTTCCGATTAATGCGCGTCGAGTAGTGTCATTTCATACGAGTAATCTACTTAAAGAGCAGATTAAAGACTATAAACCTGAGTAGGTTAATGGGTTATAAAACCTAGTGGTTTAGTAGGATAATAACCGTAAAATTAATGTGGAGATGTTGCTTAGTATGCTAAAATAATGGTTAAGGAAAATCACAGGAGGATCGTCCGATGATGAAAGGTTATTGGAAAGAAATTTTGTGTTTATTAATCATTAAAGCAGTTTTATTTACCGGGATTTGGTATAAGTTCTTTAAAGATCTACTGGTTTTAGATGATAAAGCTGCCGCTGAGCACATTTTTCGTTAATTTTTGAGGTGAAACTATGGAAACACTGGTTGACTTATCGCGGCTTCAGTTTGCGATAACGGCAATGTACCATTTTATTTTTGTGCCTCTGACTCTTGGGATGACGTGGCTCTTGGTAATTATGGAAACAATTTACGTGATTACTGGAAAACCAATCTATAAAGATATGACCAAATTTTGGGGTAAACTCTTTGGTATAAATTTTGCGATTGGAGTTACTACAGGTTTAACAATGGAATTCCAGTTTGGTACAAACTGGGCATATTACTCTCATTACGTAGGTGATATTTTTGGCGTTCCTTTGGCAATTGAAGGTCTGATGGCTTTCTTTTTGGAATCAACCTTTATTGGTATGTTCTTCTTTGCTTGGGATCGTGTATCTAAAAAACAACATTTATTATTTACAGTATTGGTGGCAATTGGTTCTAATCTATCTGCTTTGTGGATATTGGTTGCTAATGGCTGGATGCAAGATTCAGCTGGTACGGTATTTAATCCAATTACGATGCGCATGGAACTATCTAGTTTCTTCGCGGTATTGTTCAGTCCGGTTGCGCAGGCTAAATTTTTCCATACGACTTGTGCTGGTTACGTAACAGCATCCGTATTCGTATTGGGGATTTCTTCATTCTATTTACTGCGTAAGCAAGATTTACCTTTTGCTCGTCGCTCATTCAAGATTTCTGCATTATTTGGCTTATTCTCTTCAATCGCAGTAATTATCATGGGTGATCAATCAGGTTTATATGTTTATCATGCGCAGCCATCAAAATTAGTTGCAATTGAAGGGATTTGGAATACTGAACAAGCTCCAGTTTCATGGTCAGTTATCGCATGGCCAGATCGTGAGAAGCATGAGAATCTTTTTGATGTTCGTGTACCATATGTGGGTAGTTTAATTCTGAATCACAATTTTACAGATCCGGTAAAAGGTGCGAATGAGATTATTGCTGAGAATAAAGACAAGATTGTTAAAGGTCAGCAAGTTTTGTTACAACTTGAACAGTTCCGCAAAAATCCGCAAGATACGTCTTTAGTTGCTGAAATTAAAGCTAATTCAGAATATCTGGGGTATGGTTTATTACTTAAAAAGTATACTGAGAACGTAGCTAACGCAACGCCACAAATGATAGATCAAGCTGCTGAAGATACTGTGCCAAACTCATGGCCACTGTATTATAGCTTCCGCTTAATGGCTGCAATTGGTGCTTCATTCTTCCTTTTATTTGCTCTTGCTTCATGGTATTCTTTTGGTAATCGTGATGCCTATGAGCGTAAAAACTGGCTATTAAAGTGGGCTTTGTGGTGGATTCCAACTCCTTGGATCGCTTGCTGGGCTGGGTGGTTTGTTGCAGAATATGGTCGCCAGCCATGGACTATTTTTGGAATTTTACCAACATATTTATCAACATCAAGTTTATCTAGCGGAGAATTAATTTTCTCTTTGACAGGGTTTTTCCTGATTTATACATTACTATTAATCGTTGAACTTTGGCTGATGTTTAAGTATGCTCGCTTAGGTCCATCAAGTTTGGGCACTGGTAAATATCACTTTGAAACACGGGGTAAATAACATGGAATATGCAATTTTACGCGTAATTTGGTGGGTGCTGGTAGGTGTCCTGCTAATTGGACTTATGGTTATGGACGGTCATGATATGGGGGTGGGTACACTATCGCCATTTGTCGGGAAAACTGACTCAGAGCGTCGTGCTGCGATTAATTCCGTAGCGCCACACTGGGATGGTAACCAAGTTTGGTTTATCACTGCAGGTGGTGCCGTTTTTGCTGCATGGCCTTTAGTATATGCCGCATCATTCTCAATGTTGTATATTGCAATTTTAGCTGTGCTTTGGACACTATTCTTACGTGCTCCGGCATTTGACTATCGTTCTAAAATCGCAAATCCAACTTGGCGCTCTACTTGGGACTGGGTGCTATTTGTAGGATCCGCTGTTCCTCCATTGTTGTTTGGTGTAGCTTTTGGTAATGTTTTGTTGGGTATTCCGTTCCATTACGATGACAGCATGCGTTTAGTGAGTGATGCATCTAATCCAATCATGGGTTTCTTAGCATTATTATCTCCTTTTGCAATTCTGTGTGGTTTAGTAGCATTTTCAATGACTGCTGCTCACGGTGGAGTTTACTTAACTCTTAGAACTGAAGGTGCAATGCAAGCACGTGCTCGCAAAGCTGCAACAGTCTTCTCTTTGATTGCAATCGTTTGTTTCGCTGTTGGTGGTTTCTGGGTTGGACACATAAATGGCTATGTTGCTAGCAATTTAAGCCCGATAGCTCAATCTGATCCATTAGCTAAAAGTGTGCAAATTGTCCAAGGTGCATGGTTAAATAACTATCATGAATATGTATGGTTTGCGATTGCTCCGATTCTTGGTTTTGCAGGGTTGATTCTGTCAATTGTGTTTAATAGCAAGGGTAAATCAGGTGTGGCATTTATATTTAGTGGTGCTGGCATGGCGGGGATTATTTTGACCGCAGGTATGTCAATGTTTCCGTTTATCTTGCCTTCAAGCACAGATCCAAGAAGCAGTTTGACGGCATGGGATGCAACCTCTTCGGAACATACCTTACTGTTAATGTTGGTGGCAGCAATTATTTTCACTCCAATTGTATTAACTTATACTTCATGGGTTTACAAAATCATGCGCGGTAAATTAACTACAGCTCGAATTGAAGAAAACTCTAATTCAATGTATTAAAAAGGACTTGTAAAATGATATTCTTAACTTGGTCAATTGGTGCATATATCATCGTTCGTATCATTAGTGATAGCTTGGTGAAACAAGAGCGAGATGCCGACTCTAAACTAGATAAATAGTCAGTAAATTCTTTTAAAAATCCTCTTAACGAAAGTTAAGGGGTTTTTTTTAATCGGCGTAGATATTATTACTATTCTGCGCTTTTTCTTATATGATATAATCACGCCTAGACTAGATCTAGGGTTTAGATTCTTAATTAACATACTAATAATTCACAAAGGATCATTTGAACGATGAATAAAATTAAAAATTTTATTATCGCGATTGCTGCTTTTGCTGGGTCATCACTTTTGACTGGTTGTAAAGACTTGGTGGTGATTCATTCAAAAGGTATGATAGGTAAAGATGAGAGAGATCTTATTTTTACTGCAGTTGCTCTGATGTTGCTTGTAGTAGTTCCGGTGATTATTTTAACTTTGGTATTTGCGTATAAATATCGCGCATCAAACTCCAATGCTAAATATGATCCGGGGTTTACTCATAGCACAAAAATTGAAGTTGTAGTCTGGGGTGTGCCAATTATTATTATTGGTATTCTGGCTGTTATAGTATGGAAAAGTACCCACGCGTTGGATCCATATAAGCCAATTGAGATTGAAGGTGTTAAGCCTTTAAATGTTCAGGTTGTTGCTTTAGATTGGAAGTGGTTGTTTATTTACCCAGAGCAGCATGTAGCTACCATAAATTATCTGCAGCTTCCAGTTGGTGTTCCAGTTGATTTCTCAGTAACAGCAGATGCTCCGATGAATTCGTTTATAATTCCTCAGCTAGGTGGGCAGATTTATGCCATGGCTGGTATGAAAACTCATCTAAATCTAATTGCTGATGAGGCAGGTATTTATGATGGTCGAGCTTATGTGATAAATGGTAATGGTTTTAATGGTATGCATTTTAAAGCTCATGTGACTTCACAGGAAGCTTTTGATAGTTGGGTTCAGGAAGTTAAAAACTCACCAAATAGCTTGACTACTGATGTATATAAACAATTATTAAAACCTACCGAATACGTACAACCTCAATTTTATGCTTCAGTGACAGATAATCTTTTTGAAGATATCGTGATGAAGTATATGATGCCTGGTATGGATGATATGCAGGGTATGGATGCTAAATAACACAGTTTTCAAGGAAATCACGAATGAATGATTTTTTAGGTAGATTAACTTGGGATGCAATTCCTATTCATGAACCGCCTGCGGTAATTGCTGGTGCAATGATGATTGGTGGATTTGTATTTTTGGTTGCATTGGTAACTTATTTTAAAAAATGGGGTTACTTATGGAAAGAGTGGTTTACATCTGTAGATCATAAACGCATTGGCCTTATGTATATTATCATTGCGATTGTGATGCTACTACGCGGATTTGCTGATGCCGCGCTTATGCGTACGCAGCAAGCTATTTCTGTGGGTAGTGATTATGGCTTTTTGCCTCCAGATCACTATAATCAAATTTTTACTGCGCATGGCGTGATCATGATTTTCTTCGTGGCAATGCCGTTAGTGGTTGGCTTGATGAATTTGGTTGTTCCATTGCAAATTGGTGCACGTGACGTTGCTTTCCCATACCTAAACTCCCTGAGCTTCTGGTTGTTTATGGTTGGTATGGTCTTAATGATGTTATCGCTGGTTGTTGGTTCATTTGCCACTACCGGTTGGATAAATTACGCTCCTTTATCTGAGAAAGTATATAGCCCGGGGGTTGGTGTCGATTACTACATCTGGGCGTTACAGATTTCAGGAATAGGAACAACGATTTCAGGAATTAACTTCTTTGTAACCATCATTAAAATGCGTTGTCCGGGTATGACTCTTATGAAAATGCCTGTGTTCACATGGACTGCATTATGCTCTAATATTTTGATTATTATTTCGTTCCCAATGATGACTGCGGCCTTAGCGTTACTGACGCTTGATCGCTACCTAGGCTTTCATTTCTTTACTGATACTGCTGGTGGTAATCCGATGCTGTATGTAAACTTGATCTGGGCATGGGGACATCCTGAAGTATATATCTTGGTATTACCTGCCTTTGGGGTGTTTTCTGAGGTTACCTCTACCTTCTCGCGTAAGCCTTTATTTGGTTATGCCACGATGGTTTATGCAACAGTAAGTATTACGGTCTTGTCATTTATTGTCTGGTTACATCATTTCTTCACCATGGGTGCTGGAGCAAATGTAAATGCTTTTTTTGGAATTATGACCACGATTATTGCAATTCCAACTGGGGTTAAAATATTTAACTGGTTGTTTACTATGTTCCGCGGGCGTATTTGGTTTGCAGCTCCGATGTATTTTACGGTCGGTTTTATTATTACCTTCTCAATTGGTGGTATGACTGGTGTCTTGCTTGCAGTACCTGGTGCCGATTTTGTTTTACACAATAGTTTGTTTGTTATTGCTCACTTCCATAATGTAATTATTGGTGGTGTGGTATTTGCTTGTATGGCTGGTCTTTCATTCTGGTGTCCTAAGGCATTAGGCTTTAAAATGAACGAAGGGCTTGGTAAAGCATCGTTCTGGTTTTGGCTAGTTGGGTTCTATGTGGCATTTATGCCTTTATATGTGCTTGGTTTTATGGGTGCGACTCGCCGAATTAGTCATTATGATTTTTCTACAGGTTGGCATCCTTTGTTTGTTGTCGCTTTTATTGGTATGTTGCTTATCGCTATTGGTATTGGATGTCAAGTACTACAGATACTTGTAAGTGTCATTAAAGCTAAACAAAATCAGGATTATACTGGTGACCCATGGGATGGTCGCACATTAGAATGGGCTACATCATCTCCTCCGCCATTTTATAATTTTGCACGTATCCCAACAGTGACAACATTAGAACCTCATTGGGATGCTAAACATAATGCGACACCAATTTTTGATGAAAGCAAACCTTATGAAGATATCCATATGCCACGTAATACTGGTGTTGGTGCTATAATTGGTTTGTTCGCGTTTACTTTGAGTTTTGGGCTAATATGGTATATTTGGTGGCTGGTTGCTGCAAGTGGATTAGCAATTTTTGCTTGCGTTGTAGCGCGTTCCCTAGACCATGATATTGATTACTATGTCCCTGCTGAAGAAGTTGAACGTATTGAAAATGAACTTATGTTACGTAGGAATAAAGCATAATGACTTCACAAATAATAAATAATCATTCTGCAGAACACCATGATCACGATGCTGAAGCTACTGCAAAGGTAGCTTTTGGCTTCTGGATTTACATAATGAGTGACTGCATATTATTCTCTTGTTTTTTTGCATCTTATGCAGTTTTACATACTAATGTATTCGGTGGTGCTGGTCCAAAAGAACTATTTGACCTAAATTATGTGATGGTTGAAACCTTTTTGTTATTGACCAGTAGCTTTACTTATGGGTTAGCGATGCTTGCCGCTCATAAGAATAATAAAGCTCAGGCTTTAACTTGGCTGTTTATTACATTCCTTTTGGGGCTTGGATTTATTGGAATGGAAATAAATGAATTTCACCATTTAATAATTGAAGGTAATGGACCTAGTCGCAGTGCATTCTTATCGTCATTCTTTGGGTTAGTAGGGTTGCATGGCTTACATGTTACTTGTGGTCTAATTTGGATGGCCTTATTAATGTTTCAAGTGTCTACACGTGGTTTAACCGCAATGGTAAATCGCAAATTGGCTTGTCTAAGTTTGTTTTGGCATTTCTTGGATATTATTTGGATTTTTGTATTCACAGTTGTCTATTTAATGGGGGTGATGTAAATGTCAGCGCATCATGTTTCTGCGACAGGAGAGAGTCACGGTAGTGTTAAGGCATATACTATAGGCTTTATTCTCTCAATTATTTTGACTGTAATTCCTTATTTCATCGTTGTTAATCATATGATGCCTGTAGAAGGGATAGCTATTGCGGTAGTTTTACTTGCTATTGGTCAGTTATTCATTCAGTTGGTGTTTTTCTTACACTTGGATCGCTCATCTGAACAGCGTTGGAATTTAATAACTTTTCTGTTTACTACTTTGATTTTATTGATATTAGTAATTGGTTCTATTTGGATTATGTGGAATCTTAACTATAATATGATGGATCACTAGTTAGTCTGTGTGATTTTATGGTGGCTAACCTGATTTAGCAATTTTGCTGATTTATCAGAGTTAGCCATTTTTTATACCGATACTAATTTAATTTTTCTATTTGTTTATTACCTGCGTTAATGGGTAAATTAAGTTATGATTGGTATATTTTATAAGTAGGCATACTGTTTTGATTAAAAATTTTATTTCAATTACTAAACCCGGGATTATTTTTGGTAATTTAATTACGGTTGCAGGAGGCTTTTTTCTTGCATCAGCAGGTAGTGCCAAATTATTTTTACTCTTCATTACCTTAGCAGGAATTTCGCTGATTATTGCTGCAGGCTGCGTTTTCAATAATATAATTGATCGTGATATTGATCAAATAATGGAGCGTACCAAAGAACGCGTGATGGTAAAAGGACTTTTGAGTAATAGAGTCGCATTTGCTTATGGATTAGTTTTGGCTATTGTTGGTTCTGCTCTCCTGTGGGTTTATGCTAATTTTTTGACGGTTGCAGTTGCGCTAATTGGTTTATTTTTTTATGTTGTAGTTTATACACTGGGTTTTAAGCGTAAATCTGTTCATGGTACTTTAATTGGTAGTATTTCTGGTGCGATTCCTCCGGTGGTTGGTTATTGCGCAGTTACTAATCAGATTGACACGGGTGCCTTTATTTTATTCTTGATGCTGAGTATTTGGCAGATGCCACATTCTTTTGCGATAGCTATTTTTCGCTTTAATGATTATCTATCTGCCGATATTCCGGTTTTACCTGTAAAAAAAGGTATCTATAATGCCAAGGTTAATATGTTGTTATACGTTTGTTTTTTTACAATTGCAGCATCCTTGTTAACGGTGTTTGGTTATACGGGGTTTTATTATTTGGCGGCAAGTTTAGCAATTGGGCTTTGGTGGGTTAGATTGTCAATACTTGGTTTTAAAGCAGAGAATGATAAAACTTGGGCGCGTAAAATGTTTGGTTTTTCAATTATCACAATTACTGTGTTATCTATAATGATGTCAGTGGATGCGATTTCAATTGTACTTTAGTTGGAATATAAATTATAATGCCACAGCTTTCTCATAACAAAGCATTATGGGTGATTTTCTTCACTATCTTTATCGATATGTTGGGAATTGGAATTCTGATTCCTGTTTTCCCCCTTCTGATTACACATGGATCTGAGTTTCGTGTTACTCCTGCTAGTTGGTCACAAGCTGAAAGCTTTATTTTTGCTGGGTGGTTGTTAGCAATATTTCCTATCTTACAGTTTTTTTGTACTCCGGTTCTTGGTCAATTATCTGATAAATATGGTCGCAGGAAATTATTGTTAATTTCGACTAGTGGCACAGCATTCTCTTATTTACTATTCGCGTATGGCGTTTTAACTAAGAATATCTACTTGTTATTTTTGTCAAGAATGCTCGATGGTGCATCTGGTGGAAATATCTCAATTGCGCAAGCGGTAATTGGTGATATCAGTGCTGCAAAGGATCGTGCTAAAAATTTTGGCTTAGTTGGGGTTTGTATTGGTTTAGGATTCGTGCTTGGACCTTTTATTGGTGGTAAATTATCTGACCCTACTTTGTTTGCTGGCTTTAATGCTGCGACACCATTTTGGTTTGCCGGAATATTGAGTTTTACTAATTTAATGCTGGTTTATTTTTATTTGCCAGAAACAGCGATACTTAAATCAATTTTAAAAGTTGATTTCAAGAAGCCTCTTCATAATATATTTAAATCATTTCTGATTCCTAATTTACGGCAGATTGTTCCAGCTTTGTTTTTCTATAATGCTGGATTTACGTTTTTTACCTCATTTTGGGGGATTATTCTACTTAATCAATTTGGTTTTACTCAGGGAATGGTCGGTAATTATTTTGCCTATTTGGGAATAATGATTATCTTTGCTCAAGGTGGTGTGGTTAGGCGTTTATCTGGTAAGATTAGCGATTATAAAGTGCTTTATTTCAGTTTTGGACTAACTGCACTATGCCTCTTTGGGTATTATCTTATACCTGAACATGTGCATTTTTGGGTATATTTTATTCCACCATTTTTGGCAGTTGCTACTGCATTAAGCAAGGCATTTAGCTCTGCGCTTATTACCAGAACAAGTGATCCAAAGATATTAGGTGAAGCAATGGGGGTAAATTCCAGTGCCAATGCATTAGCACAAGCAATTCCATCCTTATTATCCGGCTATATTGCAGCACAGCAAGCTCGATTTACTGTATTAATTGGTGCGCTATTAGTTGTTGTTGCGGGCGTGTATTTTATTGCTTATTATCGAGAAAAGCATGTCTGAATTAACAATTTTGGTAAAAATTAGTATTGTAAATAATGGATTAGTTTAAAATAACGTAGTTGCATTCTATTTTTAGGGTATCTATAAAGTGTATATTAATAATGTTAAGTTTGCAAGATCAGCACAGAAACTAAGTGGTGAGATTAATTTAGGAGCAGTCGCGCGAATTCAGGAAATTGGCGAATTTCAAGGTGTAGTTAAATATACCTTGCAAGGAGAGGTTGATCGTCTAAATAGACCTGCACTCGTATTGTCAATTTATGGTATAATCAGCGCCTTGTGTCAGAATTGTTTACATCCGTTAGATATTTTAATTGAAAATCAAACGCAGATAACAATTTTTTTTAATGAGGATCAGCTGGATGCCGCGCTATTTTCCGAGAGTGAATCGGATGTGATCGATGGTGTGTTGGCTGAAGACGAATTTGATGTTGTGCAGTTGGTGGAAGATGAAGTGATTATATTGCTTCCTTGTGCCGCCAAGCATGACTCGTGTATTGGACTTAGTTACCATGATAAGGTTGAGAGTCCTTTCAATGTTTTAAAACAGATAATTTAGAGGTAATACAAATGGCAGTTCAACAAAATAAAAAATCTCCTTCTAAACGCGGTATGCACCGTTCACATGATTTTATCAGTGCGCCTGCAACTGCAGTCGAAGCTACTACAGGTGAAGTCCACTTACGTCATCACATTAGCCCAAATGGTGTTTATCGCGGTAAGAAAATACTTAAAACCAAAGGTGAGTAATTTTTTGTAAAGCATTTCAAGCATGGCAATAATACTTGCAGTTGATGCAATGGGTGGGGATCACGGTGTTAATATCACTGTGCCTGCCTGTTTGCGTTTTTTGAGTGAAGTAGTCGATGTTAACCTGATTTTGGTTGGAGATCGTGATAATATCTATAAGCAAATTGCTAGTGAATTATCACGTTTTAGTGATCGTATCGAAGTAGTTCATGCCACTCAAGTAGTAGGTATGGATGAAGCACCGCAAAGTGCGATGCGCACCAAACGAGACTCTTCAATGCGAGTTGCAATTAATCTTGTCAAAGAAGGTAAAGCACATGCTGTTGTGTCTGCAGGTAATACTGGAGCACTTATGGCGATTGCGCGCTATGTTTTGCGGACAATGGATGGGATTGATCGCCCTGCTATTGCTAAACTGATGCCGACCGTTAAAGGTGAAGTTTGCGTTCTTGATTTAGGTGCAAATATTGATTGTTCTCCTGAGCATCTTCAGCAGTTTGGCGTGATGGGTGCACAGTTAATGCGTGGAGTTACAGGTAAAGCGACGCCAAGCGTAGGAATCTTAAATATTGGTAGTGAGGATATTAAGGGTAATGAAACGGTGAAAAAAGCTGCTGAATTACTTAAAACATCCAATTTAAATTTTTATGGTAATGTTGAAGGTGATGATATCTTCAAAGGTGTGGTTGATGTTGTTGTAACTGATGGTTTTACTGGAAATGTTTCACTTAAAACTACTGAAGGTGTTGCTAAAATGATTGCTTTCTTCCTCAAGGAAGAGTTCACCAGAACGTGGTTTACCAAGCTAATTGCGCTGATGTCTTATCCAGTGTTAAAACGCTTAAAGCAGCGTGTTGATCCCAGTAAATACAATGGTGCAGTACTATTAGGCTTAAATGGTTTAGTAATTAAAAGTCATGGTGGTGCCGATATTAATGGATTCTATTATGCATTAGTTCAGGCTCATCACGAAGTTGGCGCTGGAGTAATTGGCTTATTGCATGAGTATCTGCAACAGAATAAACAAATTCTGACTGATGGTGATGAGTTGCTTGAATTTACTGATTTAAAATCGCTTTAGAGCTATGAGTTGTTGTGTATAATTGATATTAAACTTATATACTGGCGAGCCACGTGTGGTGGTTACTCAGAATAAGGTATAATCTAGGCTGGGTTTTCCCAGCCTTTTGTCTTTTTAGAGGTAGCATTCATATTATGAAATATGCCAAAATTGTAGCTACAGGAAGTTATTTACCCTCCAAGATTTTAAGTAATAAAGATTTGGAAGGTATGGTTGATACTGCGGATGAGTGGATTGTTGATCGTACTGGGATTAAAGAGCGCCATATTGTTGGTGACAATGAAACCACCAGTGACATGGCTTATCAGGCATCGTTACAGGCTCTTGATCATGCTAAGATGTCTCCATCTGAAATTGATATGATTATTGTTGCAACTAGTACTCCTGATTCGGTATTTCCTTCAACCGCATGTATTTTACAAAATAAACTAGGCATTAAAACTAATGGTAGTTTTGATTTGCAAGCTGCCTGTACTGGCTTTATTTATGCAATTACTACTGCAGATTGCTTTATTAAATCTGGTATGGCAAAAAATATTTTAGTTGTAGGTAGCGATAGCATGTCACGGATTGTTGATTACACAGATCGTGGAACATGCATTTTATTTGGTGATGGTGCTGGTGCGGTAATTTTGCAAGCAAGTGATGAGCCGGGTATTCTAGGTAATGAAATACACGCCGATGGTAGCTATAATTCAATTCTGACTTGTGATGGTCATTTATATAGTGGTGCAATTAAAGGTAATCCGTACGTTTATATGGATGGGCAGGCAGTGTTTAAATTTGCCGTACGTTCACTAACTGCAGTAAGTAAAAGTTTAGCGAAAAAAGTTGAAGTTGATTTGACTAAGATTGATTGGGTTGTTCCACATCAGGCAAACTTGCGAATTTTAGAATCAACCGCTAAAATCCTTGGTTGTAGTATGGATAAAGTAATAACTACAGTAGACAAACATGGCAATACTTCCGCGGCTTCTGTACCGTTAGCGTTAGATACCGCAGTTCGGGATGGGCGGATAAAAGCCGGGGATTTAGTACTACTACAAGGAGTTGGTGCTGGATTTTCGTGGGGCGCCTCACTGATTAAATTTTAGATAGGATGTAATATGATTAAATTTGCTTTTGTTTTTCCTGGGCAGGGTTCGCAAGCTTTGAAAATGATGGATGCCTTAGCTGAGATAAATGTAGTTCGGGATACATTTAATCAGGCTTCTGATGCTCTTGCTATAGACTTTTGGGCAATGCTTCAAGAAGAAAATGCTGAAAACATTAATCAAACCATTAATACCCAGCCGTTGTTGCTAACTGCCAGTTACGCTACTTATTTAGCATGGTTGGAGAAATCAGCAAATCGTTTACCTGATTTTGTTGCTGGGCATAGCCTTGGTGAATATAGTGCATTAGTCGCTGCCGAAGTACTTGATTTTGTTGATGCAGTAAAATTAGTTCGTAAACGTGCTGAATATATGCAAGAAGCAGTTAGACCTGGTGAAGGTGGCATGGCTGCAGTATTAGGTTTAGCGGATGAGTTAGTTGTTGAAGCTTGCGCTGAAGTTATGAATAGCGGTGTTGGTGTTGTTCAAGGCGTAAACTTTAATTCTCCGGGGCAAGTGGTTATTGCAGGAAGTAAAGCTGCCGTAGATCAAGCGGTGGAGGTGTTAAAAGCTAAGGGTGCGCGTAAAGTTATGCCGCTTCCAGTGTCTGTACCATCACATTGTGATTTAATGAAGCCTGCGGCTGAGAAATTAGTGCTGGAATTAAATAATGTCAACTTTAATCAACCTAAAATTCCTGTGGTGCAAAATGTAAATGCGGCAATTGCCAATAATATTGCTTCAATTAAAGATGGTCTGGTTAAACAGTTATATTCACCTGTATTGTGGACTAATAGCGTAAAGACCCTTGCCTCACATGGTGTAAATGTTATTGTTGAGTGTGGACCAGGAAAAGTTTTGTCGGGCTTAAATAAGCGGATTCATGAAGAAGCATCCTTGCTTAATCTTAACTCATTAGAAACAATTAGTGCATTACAAGAACAGCTGAAGTAGCTTGTAAAAGCTTATGTTAAGCGCAGAACAAAGCAAGGTTATAAGAAGCATGTTGCTTGCACTTCTGGCTGCACTGCTTGCTGCAGCTGTGGCGATAGTTTTTCCGCTTAATTGGCATCTGGGGCGGGTAGAGGGCTATTTATTAGCACTTGTTTTGCCAACTTGTAGCTATGTGATTGGTATTGGGCGAATTGCCAGTCTACGGTTTTTTGATGAGTCTGTGAGTAATCCGTTATTGCCTGCAGACAATATTAAATTAAATACATTGAAGCAATATTTGAGTAATACCCATGAGCAGCTTTTCTTGGCGGTAATCGTTTATGCTTTACTTTCTTGGCATCTATCGATTGAGCATATTTATTTAGTGTTCTTATTTAGCGTTTGTTTTGTGCTAGGACGATTGCTATTTGCTAATGGCTATAGCCGTGGGGCAGGTGGACGGAGTTTAGGCTTTGCACTTACGTTTTATTCAAATCTAGTTGGTTTTGTAATTGGTTTGGTATTTCTAGTTAAAAGTATTATTTGAAAGCTTTTATTTTTTGATGAAATTATAAAGGGGTGTTATTATGACTGATGTAAAAAAAGTAGCTCTGGTAACTGGTGCTAGTCGTGGAATTGGGCGTGCTATTGCGACCACATTAGCCAAAAATGGTATTGCTGTAATTGGTACTGCAACTAGTGAAAGCGGTGCTCTTGCAATTACCGACTATCTGAAAGAGTTTGGTGGGCGTGGTGTTGCACTGAATGTTAAGGACAAGAATAATATTGAAGCAGTGATTAAAGATATTGCGGTAACTGAGGGTGATGTAACAATTTTAGTTAATAATGCTGGTATTACCAAAGATGGTTTATTGATGCGCATGAAAGAAGATGATTGGGATGATGTATTAGATACTAATCTAAAGTCAGTTTTTTTATTGGTTAAAGCCGCGATTCGTGGTATGACTAAAGCAAAATTTGGTAGAATTATCAATGTTGCTTCAGTGGTTGGTTTTATGGGTAACCCGGGACAAATTAACTATTCTGCAGCTAAAGGTGGAATGATTGCTATGACTAAATCATTAGCTAAAGAATTTGGTAGTCGTAATATTACGGCGAACTGTGTGGCGCCAGGATTTATTCAAACGGATATGACCGATAAATTACCGGAGGAAACTCGTGCTTCGTATATTCAAAATATTCCACTTGGCCGTTTTGGACAGGTAGAAGATATTGCTAATGCCGTAAAATACTTAGCCAGCGATGATGCAAACTATGTAACAGGTAGCACAATCCATGTAAACGGCGGGCTATACGTCTGATAGGACTTAACTTTATTCTGTTTTATTTTGCTAGATATGCTATAATAACGGGGTTAGGTTGATTATCTGAGCAAAATAGCTTGTTTATTAAAAGATCTTAAGTGATTGCAGGCGGTTTAGCTAATCAGCAGTTAATATAGTATTTTAAAGGAAATTAAAATGTTAAAAAAAATTGCAAATACGTTTATTCTTATTATAAAAACAATGGCTAAAGCTGGAGAATATGAAGCTCGTGCATACGAGATTGCTTCAAGAAACTCTGTTACTGCTGCAATGTAGTAATAGCTAAAGTAATAAGCCCTCTAGAATTTATGTATAGGGGCTTTTTTATTTAACCTTATTTGGTAATGTTCAAAGTAAAAAATCATCAGAACCTATATTGTCTTGGTGGTTTTTTAAATTAAAAGGACGCTAACTTTTAGCATCAATGCAGCAGTTTAGATGTGTTTTTAATCAAGAGATTATGATAAACAAAATACTTAAACGAGTGAAAAATAGATTTAAAAAAAGAGTCAAGGTTTGAAATCAAAGGATTATTTATTTTTTCTAAATATTTTTAGATTTATTGCTGCGAGTATTGCATCCGCTGAGGTGAGATGCACCACTTGAAAGCTTAATTTTGAGCTATAATTTGTAACTAAAAATTGGAGTCA
>JAIEPY010000095.1 GCA_019748155.1 Burkholderiales bacterium
TTCCGTTTTTCGACTACCGACTCTTTGCGGCAGAACGGTATTATCACACAGACAAAACCTTGGCGTCAAATCTTTTTGCAAGAAATTTAATAAATTTTACTTCCTGAGACAAGGCAAGCACCCTCCCAAGAGTGATTAAGAGCGATTAGCTGACACGTAAAATGCTATAATACCATATTGATATAATTTATCAATTTCGTTATTAAGGTAGTTATAATGTTAAGCTTTTATTTTTATCTCTTATTTGGTATCATAATAATCACATTAGAACTCGCTACAACAACTTTCTATCTATTAGTAATCGGTATTTCGTGTGTTATTGCTAGTTTTAGCGCTCTTATTTTGCATGATTGGACTATTCCAACTATTAGCGCTGGTGTTTTATCTATTGTCGGCTGCTTTTTTATTAGTCGCTATAAACCCAAAAGCGCAGCCAAGGGAGGAATGCTAGTAAAACATATTGGACAGAGTGTGGAAGTTATTGAAGTTAAGCAAAGCCATGTTCGCGTACTCTATAGTGGAACTTACTGGGATGCCAAGACGCAGAATCCAGAACAAATAAAAATCGGTGATCACTTAATCATCACCAAATTCAGTAACCATGAACTTGAAATAGCAAAGGAAATTAAATAAAATGAATGTTGAAGCCCTAAATAGCATAATTATCCAGTACGGTGTACTGATTGCTTTTATATTTTGTATCGTAATTTTTGTTAAATCCAGTATTAAAATTATCCCACAGGAACGAGTGGGTATTGTCGAGCGTTTAGGCAAATTCCATAGCGCGTTAAATCCTGGATTGCATATTTTAGTGCCATTTGTCGATCGCCTGGTAGTTATTCACGATATGCGTGAAGTACCGATGGTCGTTCCCGAACAAGTATGTATTACTAAAGATAATACTCAGCTGGCAATTGATGGTGTAGTTTACTTTCAAATCAGCGATGCCAAATTAGCAACTTATGGTACTAATAACTTCGTTGCGGCAATTGTTCAACTTTCACAAACTACGCTTCGCTCAGTTATTGGTAAAATGGAATTAGATAAAACCTTTGAAGAACGTGACGAAATTAATAAACACGTAGTAGCCGCAGTTGATCAGGCCTCGCTTAACTGGGGTGTAAAAGTATTACGTTATGAATTAAAGAATATTCAGCCACCACAGCATATATTAAATGCGATGCAGGAACAAATTACCGCCGAGCGTGAGAAACGCGCTAAAATCGCCCGTTCTGAGGGGGATCGCCAGGAGAAAATCAATCTGGCTGAAGGTGATACTATGTCAACTATCCGCCGTTCTGAAGGCGATAAGCAATCTGCAATCAATAAAGCAATTGGTGAAGCTGAGGCGATGAAAACTAAAGCACAAGGTGAAGCACAAGCCATCTTAGCAATTGCCGAAGCCAATGCGGGTGCAATTAAACTGATTGCTGATGCTATTTGCAATGAAAATGGTGAGTTAGCAGTGAATCAAAAACTAGCGGCTCAATACATCGAGCAGTTTGGTAATTTAGCTAAAGTTGGCAATACTATTATCCTGCCACAAAATTTAACGGATATTGCAGGTGTGGTAACTACTGCTCTTGCCGCAGTCAAGCAATCGCCAACAAAATCATAATAAGATAATTATCAATCAATTGCCGGACTTGTTCCGGCTTTTAAATTATCAGGGTAAGAAATCCACCCAAAATATTTCAACTGATATCAATATTGATCCATATGTTATAATCATTAGCTTTTTATTTAAGGGAAGAGAATTATGAAGAATAATAAAAGCCTGATCCTCTTTGCCGTTTTTTTCATTATCTACGAATTCAATGCTTATATTGCCAATGACATGATCATGCCAGGTATGATCAAAGTTATCACTGAATTTAATAGTCCTGTCGAAAATATCGCAAAATCATTATCGCTTTTTATCATTGGTGGCAGTAGCTTACAGATTTTTCTGGGTCCACTGTGTGACCGTTACGGTAAACGTAATATATTATTAGCTGGCAATACGTTATTTCTGATCGCAAGTGGAATAATTCCTTTTGTAGTTAATATTGATCAGTTTTTAGCTGCACGCTATTTCCAAGGTCTGGGATTGTGCTTCATTTTCATTGGTTATGCAATGATTCATGAACTATTTGACGATAAAGCAGCCGTTAAACTTTGTACTTTGATTGCCAATATCAGTGTCTTTGCACCATTACTCGGTCCAGTTATTGGTAGTGCAATTATTGTAGCTGCAAACTGGCGTTATGTGTTCATCGTTACTGCAATTTTAGCCGTTACTTCGTTAATTGGTTTGGCGAAAAATATGCCAAATAACAAACCTGACACACCACGAATGAATTTAAAAGAGGTATTACAAACCTATGTTAAGATTCTTAGCACTCGTACCTTACTTCAAGGTGGATTAATTATTGCGCTGGCGATGTTGCCGATGATTGCATGGATTGGAATGGCGCCGATTTTAGTTATGCAAATCATGGGTAAAAGTTTTGGTGCTTATATAATCTACCAGTCATTTGTCTTTGGTGGTTTTATTTTAAGTAGCATCAGCATTCAATTTGTTGCTGGACGCTTTAGCTTTTACACTATGATTACCCGTGGAACAATGATTGCTTTAATTGGCTTGCTTATCTCAGTATTTGGGCACAACAGTAATGAGATCTTTGTATTTGGGTTATTTGTTGCGTCTTTTGGAATCGGACTTTTTAACGGTTCAATTTACCGAATTGCAATTACATCAACTGGCTTATCTGGTAGTATGAGTGCTGCATCATTAAATATTATTCAGGCGACTATGTTGGCTGCCGGAGTCGAAATATTAAATGACTTATGCAGTAAATTCAAGTATAGTACGTTAAGCTTTAGTATGCTAAATCTGATCGTTGGAATTATTCTGAGCGTATTATGCTTTAATTATGCCAAATTAGTTAAATCTCGCTTATGGCAATAGTCAATTTATTCCTTGTTTAAGCAGCTCAAACTACCCCGGACATGCATTTTCATATCCGGGGTTTCAGTTAAATATGTTTGGTTTCCAGACTCACTAATTCTCTTATTGAGATTTAAAATATACTACAACTACTTAAGAACTGAAATAAGGTAATCAATTTTCTCCTGATTTTCTGCCATAAGGCGCGCTGCATATTGATTGATTTTTTCCATGTTTTGAGATGAGGTATCGACTGTAGAAAGCTCGTGTCCACCATCAGAGTTTATATACACAAAATCGACATCCAAACCATAATCACGCGCTTCATAGATATACTCTTGTACCAGATCAGTAGAAAATTTAGAGCTAATTATCGGTGAATTTAGTAAGTATTGGAATAAACCATAGGCACCAAATTCTGCCATGTGCGTATGTCCATAACTCTCTGCATCGTTACCGCCATTACCGATTAATACAATCCGAATCTTTTTATTGGGAAACATAAACCAAGCATTTAGTAGCGCAACTTCGGCCGGATTATTCAAGATAACACCAGGATCAATGAATACCCGCGTTTTACCACCGACAAAAAATCTCCGTGGGGAAAAAAGCATCGGCGGGTTAGACGCTCCATGAATTAAATCCCGCAAAAAATAATTAGTATAGTTGCCATCAAGGCTAGGTTCCCAGTTCCTAATTACGCGTAAGGCATTCTCAGAAAGATCATATACTGGAACTATTAAATTATTTTGTAAATCTGCCAGTGTACAATCAGCAAAATACCCCTCAAGAATCTCAAGCTTACCCTCAGGTAAATAGCGTGGTCCAAAAATCCCAAATAGAGTTAAAATATGATGATACCAAGGCGCACTAAACATTCTACGGATATTTCTAACATAATCACGGCTTATATCCTGTGAACTAAATTTATATCCAGCATCACCATCTGGCACCGATAAAATAGCACAGTTAATTGCACCAGTTGATGTTCCTGCCATAAATTCAAAAAGTTCACCAGTCTTTTTACCTGTCGCTTCTTCTAATTTATTCAGAATTTGCAAAGGGACAATACCACGAACACCGCCACCAGTCAAGACTAATATATTAATCACATCATTATCTGCATATTTTTCGCGAATCATCTGATTGGTTTTAAGTTTGAGACGATTATCTAATGCAGTAGAAAGATCTATTACAACCTTTAAATATTTATTAGTAATATGTTTTAAATAAAAATATACTAGTCCAATATAACAGACTAGTATGATAAAAACCACATTAAAAATATTCAATTAATTAAATCCATTTGCAGAGCTCATTAACGATTGTTTAGCTGAATCGACTAAACCAACGCCAAGCTTTTTAGAAATTTTATCAAGTGCATCTTGTGATGGGGTAAAATCAACCACATTTTCACTTTTGAACTGATCACGGGCAATACTATCAACCGTACCATAACCATCAATAAGACCAAGTTTTTTAGCATCCTGCCCAATCCAATAGCGTCCGCTAAATAGATCTGGGTCATTACTAAGCTTAGTTCCGCGACCACGTTTAACCGCATCAATAAATTGCTGGTGAATCTCATCCAACATAGCTTGTTGCATAATAGTTTGTTCCTGACTTTCTGGTAAAAATGGATAACCCATTGCTTTATTACGTCCGGAAATTAACAAGCGACTATCAATACCCAGTTTTTTAATTGCTTCAGTTGCACCAAATCCGCTATAAATTACCCCAATTGATCCAACAATACTAGCAGGAGCAGCATAAATTTTGTCAGCTGCAGCAGCAGCATAATAACATCCCGAGGCACAAACCTCCTCAACGACAAAGTCAATTGGTTTATTAGGATGTAATTTGCGAAGTCTGGTCAATTCATTGTTTAATATATCTGAATAAACTGGCGAACCACCTGGTGAATTAGCACGAATTAATACGGCTACCGTTTTTTTATCTTTTAAGGCGTCGGTAACACCTTTGATTACAGTTATATAATTTTTATTATCACCATCAATTACGCCTTTAAAGTCAACAACTGCAACTTGCGGACCCGATTTATCACTATCTTCCACATCACTACCATAGTTAGCATAAACCGCCCAGCCAATTAATCCCAGCACGATCAAACGAAAAAAAACTCGCCAGCGCCGCGCTCTTCTTTGCTCTTTAACTGTTTCTAGTAATACCTTTTGGATTGTCTCTTGTTCCCAATTGCTCATAATTACCCTCTTTAATGATATAATAGCGACCTAGTAAGCTGTTATTATATTACATAATCCGCTTTGGATTCTGAGTTTAGAAGAGAAAACAGTATAAAAAATTAAAAGGACGCTACGCAATAATGAAGAAATTTTTATTAACATCGGGAATTTTGATAAGCATCAGTAGTTTTGCTGACCCAACAGGAGTTTATATCGGTGGTGGATTAGGTTATGGTTCGCAACAAGCAAATTATCTTGGTTCATCAAATAGTGATGGTACACCCGCACTTCGAGTGCAGTTTGGTTATCAATTTGCGACTTGGCTTGATGCAGAACTGGGCTGGAATTACCTAACTCAGGGTGGCAATTGGAATAATCTCGGTGCACCATCAACAACCATATATGATTTTGCATTTTTACCTGGATTCACGCTTCCGGCAACACCAATCACCGTGTTTGTCCGCCTTGGTATTGATGCTGTATCTGCTAACTTAAATAGTAGCTGGTATAATCAACTAATTAGTAATTCGACCACTAACTTTGAATATGGTGCTGGTGTTAAGGTAAACATACCAGAAACTAATACTTTTGTTAGACTAGAGTATATTAATTACGGTGCGGCGCCAAACAATAACAATTCTAATCTGACGACAACACCGACTGCAATCATGATGACTGCAGCCTATGTGTTTTAGACTCAAATTTAATTAGCTCTGACAACGGTCGGACAATTTTGGCTAAAAACATCACAAACCCAGATAAAATCTCGATAATTATACCGATCATGGATTGATATTTGATATTTAAAACTATCTGGAAGTGATGGCGGTAATGACTCATCTATACCATGATTTTTATCAATGGCAATCACTAGAGCTGTTCCAAAGTGCTGATAGTTGAAGACATTAATCGACGAGACAACGGGGTCTCCAACTGAAGATGGAGAAAAATAGCCAAATATTTTATCTGGATTGCCAATATTAACAACTCGGATATAATTAGTAATAAGTGGCTGATATTTACTGACAAATCCCCAATAACCTACTGCAGGCTGCCCATAGGTAATTAGCTTAACTCGATTAGCAGGGATTTTATTATCAATTAATTTAGCACTAAGTAATAATGCTCCTGCAGCACCCAGGCTGTGCCCTGTTAAAACATAGCTTGGCTTGTGTGCCAGTTCAATCTGCTCCAACCACTCTTGCAGCGTAAGACTGCTATTTTGCATTCGAGAGGCAAGGACTGATTTTAAAAAATGATTAAATCCGCTATGAACTTTAATGGTTGGGTCACTGGCAAATGTTTCTGGAGTTACAGTTAAATTTAAAAGCCAGTTAACTAAATTATTTGATCCTCGCAACGAGATGTAAACCGTATTAGTTTTACCATCGTAAATAGTTAACGATTGAAATGAATCTGCCTCAGAATTTAGTCTGGTTGTTTTTGTAGAAAGTTGATGTAAATTTTGCCAAAATTCACCGCCTTGTGAATAGTGATTAACGGCAAGATTTTTAGTTGCCTTAATCCGAATATTCGCTTTAACCTCACGCCCTAGATACCAATTTATTGGTAAGGTCGCATTGTTGATTACGAAGCTATCACGACATTCCGGACCATGTTCATTTTGACAATAAACTAATGCTGATAATTCGGATGATAATCGTAAATCCTGATAACTAAGATTTGCTGCAAAACTAAAAGAGCCAAAACAAGTAAAAGCTAAAAATAGTTTTGTTGTGATTTTCATCTCTATCTCCATTTGGTAAAATTTAGCGCTAATAATAAACTAAGCTCTTTATCTTAACGCAATGACTTTAAGATCTGACGATTAGCCAAAAACTGCTCAGTAAAACTACTGAATTTTCCTTGGCTAATCGCTTCACGAATCTCACTCATTAGAGTTAGGTAATAATGTATATTATGAATGGTATTTAACCTAGCACCCAAAATTTCGCCAATTTTAAATAAATGATGCAAATATGCGCGTGAGAAATTTTGACAGGTATAACAACTACAACTTTCATCCAATGGCCGGGTATCATCTTTATACTGGGCATTCTTGATTTTTACATCACCAAAGCGGGTAAATAGCCAGCCATTACGGGCATTGCGTGTCGGCATTACACAATCGAACATATCAATCCCCTTGCTCACCCCATAAACTAAATCCTCAGGTGTCCCAACCCCCATTAGATAATGCGGTTTATGCTCAGGCAACATGTCTTTCATTTCATCGAGCATCCGTTCCATTTCTTCCTTTGGCTCACCCACCGAGAGACCACCAATTGCCATGCCATCAAAGCCGATATTCATTAGTTCAGTTAATGATTTTTGACGTAAATCATTAAACATTCCACCTTGAATAATACCAAATAAAGCATTCGGATTTTTATACTCATCAAAAGCCTTACGCGAGCGCTCTGCCCAACGCAACGAAAGCTCCATTGATTCCCGTGCCGTCGCATAATCTGCCGGATAAGGAGTACACTCATCAAAAATCATCGCAATATCAGAATTAAGTACAGTCTGAATTTCCATTGATTTTTCAGGAGATAAAAATAATTTTGAACCATCTATCGGATTTTGGAAATGCACACCTTCTTCTTTAATCTTACGCAATTTACCCAAGCTAAATACCTGAAAACCACCTGAATCAGTTAGTATCGGTTTATTCCAGCCATTAAATTTATGTAACCCACCAAATTTACCAATCACATCTAAGCCCGGACGTAACCATAAATGAAAAGTATTCCCTAAGATAATTTGCGCCTGAGACTGTTCTAGCTCAAATGGCGACATTGCCTTAACTGCACCATACGTGCCAACCGGCATAAAAATCGGAGTTTCTACCACTCCATGATTTAGGTGCACCCGCCCTAAACGCGCATGACCGTCTTTTTTTAATAATTCAAATTTCAACATCAGTTTATTCCTTTTTTATTTTGTGTATTGGTTTATCAGCTTAATGGCTCGCGTGGAATGGCTCTCAAGAGCTTTTTTCTATTTCTTCAGGATCTTATTTTTCTCAATTAAAGCCAATAAAACTCTGACTAATTTTTCTATTGCCCGCAACATTTTTTATATTTTTTACCACTTCCACACGGGCAAGGATCATTGCGACCAACTTTTTCACCACTCCTTACATAGGACTCATTTCCGGTGTGTAAATATTCGTAATCATCTTGTGGCTCTGCCAAAGTTGTAACATCACCATTATGAATAAAAGAATTCTGATTCAAATAACCCCACTCATCATCAAGCTCATCATCATCCATGACTTTGCGAAATAAATACTTTGAATCATCGCTATTGTCACTTAACGCATCTACTTTTAATCCATGTGAATCGGCGTATTTTTGTGTTTTTTTACGCTCCTTAAGCTCTGGAATATAATCAGAAATTTTATGTAACTCTCCAGTAGTTAAATAGTTCTCTTCCAGATAATCAACTAGCTGAGCTGCAACTTCTGGGCTTAACAAATGAAACCAACCTTGCATAATTGGAAAATGGCACATTTCACGTGGCGCTTCAAACTCGAGTAACCAATCGTCACCACCAGCTGAGCGAGCTGGAAATTTTTCGAGAGCAAATTCAAAAACTCTAACTTTAAATCCAGCGGAAAAAATTTGCGAAATATTCATTAACGCAAATAATAAAATAGTGATTTCTTCATTATCCGGGTACTCTTCAGCCAAGCTAGTTACGGTTTCATATAAGAAATCCTCTTGATGTAAATAGCTCTTAATGCTGCGCAAAAATAGGGCATAAAACCCCCGGCAATCATCCAATTCATAAGCATTATTCCATTCCAATAACCGCTTAAAGACTAAATGATGACTGTCATTTTTTTCTATTAGCATATACGCGGCAATGTATGCTAAAAATTCGTTAAACAAATGATCAGCAATTTGTTCTATCTCTAACTGTTTAATCACTTGCCACCAAAATTCTTCATCAATTTGCTTTAAATTATAGCGCTTAATTATTTTTGTAACAGCCGTTAGTTTCTCATCAGAAAAAACATTGATACAATCTTCGTAAAAATCATCATAATTCAAACCATTGCTGTTAGTTTCATTATACTTTTGATAAATTTGCTGTAGCTGTTTTGGTAATTCAATTGGTAAGCAAAAATCCCACATGATATTCACCATAAAAAATAATTATTCTATTAAAATAGGTTCATCACCCTGAGTCGTTAACAAGTATTTCAAATCTATTTCATTGGTAAAACATCAATCACCGCATGACCATCAAAAACAGGTGTCAAATGGCTATAATGCACCAACCAGCGCGCTCCAGTGGTAGTCGTTAGTGATACGCGTTTAGGATTTAAGCGCGTGATTTTGCCCACTAAGCGGTTCCCATTTTTATCAAAAAAAGACACCATATCACCGACCCCAAATGACGTACGATCAACCGACTTAGATTCTAATCTATCAACTGAAATCGCTTCAATGTCCAACATATAATAACGAATTGTAAAAACATGTTTGCTGTCCAAATCCATCACTAAAACTTTTTGCGGTTTCTTTTCAAGAATTTGCACTTCATGCAAGCGATTAGTATGGTAATCAAAATAATTTAGTTGCTGTCCATCCAACCTGAACTTGATTACGAATATCATCCACTAATGATTGTTGATCTAAAAATTGATTTGCTATGCAATAAATACGCCATATTTCATATGGGCTCGCATCGTCAAGATCGTTCTTTATAGAATTCAAATCCATTGTTTACACCCCATTAAATTTATTTGCGCACAACACAAGTAGGAAAGATGTATTTACTATCACCATAAATTGTGATATCATTAAAGCCCGCTTGCTTGAGTAAGCCACTTATCTGCTCAGTAGTACGAAAACAACTCCAGCTAACCTCAAGGATTTCACCAAAAACAACTCTTGCCACATGATCATCATCATTATACTCTCCTGCTGTTTGTTCGCTAAGTTCAGGAAACAAAGGAGGGTAAGTTAAAAAACTAGTAACTAAAACACCACCAATTTTTAGAGCTTCATAAAGTTTAGTAAATAATTGGAGAACATCTTTATCTTCTGTCAAATAAATCGTCAAACCATTTGAGGAAATTAGATCAAAGTGGTTGTTAATTGTCAGGCTAAACGCATCTTGCTTTAAGTAGCTTATTTTAGGTGTTAAATTCAATGCTGCATACTTTCGTTGTGACAAAAGCAATGAATCATTATCTAAATCTATTCCCGTTATCTGCAATTCATTAACTTGGCTAAAATCTAAATCTAATAGCTCACTCATTAAACCACAAGGAATTGCTGCAAGATGTGCCCCATTTTCAACTTTAGTCTGATTAATTTTCTTAAAAATCTGTTGCCGTTCATAAGTTGCATAAAATGGTTTCGAACGAAGTAAGCATTGCTCTAGCTCATGTAATTCATCAATTTGTTCACGCGGATAATTTATTGCATAATCAGTCCAATAACCATTGAGTCCACGATTAATTAACAAAAATTGTCCTAAATCAAATTGTGTTAGTTCTTCAAGCAACTTTAAGCGCAATGCTAATTCATCTGGTTCAGAGTATTTACATTGCAACCGTTGCTTACATTCTAAAATATTACTATTTAATATATTTTGATCTATTTGGGTATGCTTATGACTATAGTTGATGAATGATTGCATTACATTTGACTCCTTTTACTTTTGACTAATTTATTACGATACTGCGTATAAGTCATCCCAATAATCACTAACAAAATTATAGCGATAGCTAAATAAGTACTCGTTGAAAATTGCTGCTGAAAAATAAAATAACCGTAGATAACTCCGGTTAATGCAGCAATTGCATTAACCAAAGAATAATAGACTGAGCCAACCATTTTAATTATAACAAACAATAAAATATAGCCAAGCGTAGATAAAAATACTTCTAGTAAAATCAACGCAGAACTAAGATCATTAAAACGCAGCGGGTAGTACCCATGCTGAATCACGGTTAAAGGGCTCACACACAGAGTTGACACCATCAGCATCCACAAGGCATAGTTTAAAACACTAGCACGCCCCGGATGAAAGCGCGAGAGGTAAACGGCGCAAAACGCATAACTAAATGGAATCAATAAAGCAAGATATAACCAAGCACTCCCCAAATCAAGAGTCAGATTGTGTCTATTAGGAACTATGATTAGAATAACCCCAATTAAGCCAAGTAAAATCAATAATAAGCGGCTGATTGAGAATTTCTCATCACCAAAAGCTAACGCTAAAGGATAGGTAAAAATTGGCGATAAATTGGCTAATACGGTAAGTAATCCCGAAGGGATGTGCGCTGCTGCAAAATAAATTAATAGATTAGGAATTACGATTCCAAAAACACCACAGAGGAGTGCATAAACCGCACCTGCTTTTTCCAGCCATAGTTCGCCGCGTATAGCTTGGATGCATAGCAAGATAACAAAAGGTCCAAATGATTGCCAAAATGCATAACCATAGGGGTTTACACCATGCGTCATACAATATCCGGCAATCGCATAACCGCTTGCCCAATCAATACCCAAAAGGATCAACAAAAATAATGCCACGTTATACTTACCCGTGAATTAGTTTTAAAGTGAATAAACCCGCAGGATAGCGTGCGGGTTTAAGAAACAATCTAAACATTGCTAAGCTAATGCACCGTGGCAATGTTTGTATTTTTTACCACTACCACATGGGCATGGTGCATTACGGCTAATTGGCTGCTCTTGCTCACCAGAACTGCTGCTAAGTGCAGACATTGGCTCACGATGAACATTACTCACACGTGACTCATCAACATCATCAAAACTATCCTCATTTGGCACATCATCCATACCTTGTAAGCGCACCGTAAAGAGAACTTTAACGATATCTTGCTTAATCCCATCCAACATTTGAGCAAATAGATTAAATGATTCTTTTTTGTACTCTTGTTTTGGATCTTTTTGGGCATAACCACGCAAACCAATACCTTGACGTAAATGCTCTAGTTGAGTCAAATGATCGCGCCAGTAATGATCCAGATGCTGCAATAAAACGCCACGTTCAAAGCGAGTAGCTTGCGCATTAACCACCGTTTCGGCCACTTGATTAAACATCGCCATAACTTCATCACGACTATCTGTTTCAGCAAATTTCTCAACAAAAGAACCATCACTAGTTCCGCCATTTTGTAAAACAAACCCATCTAAGGCCGCTAAATTCCATTCTTCACGAGCATCGGGTAACATAGTCGTCGCAAATTGTTCAACCTCAAGCCGAATCCGAGCTTTAAAGTTATCTAATTTAGCATGATAACTATCCAAAGCAAAGCTAACTAATTCTTCACGAAGCTCATTTTCATCAAAACTAGAATTTCCATCAATTTTAGCTTTAACGGCAAAATTTAAATGATATTCATCTTTTAACACTTTCTCTAGACCCGCAATATCCCACGCATCTTCCATTGATTTGGGTGGAATATACTCATCAAATAAATCACCAATCACACCATTAATCATATTATTACTCATTGGTGACAGATCATCAGAAGTTAAAACTTCATCACGCTGAGTATAAATCACTTTACGTTGAGCATTCGCCACATCATCGTAATCCAATAATTGTTTACGGATATCAAAATTATGACCTTCGACCTTACGCTGGGCAGACTCAATTGAGCGTGATAATAAACGATGTTCAATCGCCTCACCTGGCTGCATACCAAGACGCTGCATCATGCCACGCATCCGTTCACCACCAAAAATGCGTAACAATGAATCATCTAATGAAAGATAGAAACGCGAAGCACCATGATCTCCCTGACGACCTGAACGACCACGCAATTGATTATCAATCCGCCGTGACTCATGGCGCTCAGTACCAACAATATACAGACCACCAGCCGCCAAAACAAGCGCATTGCGTTCTTGCCATTGTGCCATAATCTCGTCGACTTTAGCTTGCTGCTCTTCTATACTCAAGCTCTCATCTGCTCTTACAGCTGCAATCATTGGTTTAGGATTACCGCCTAAGATAATATCAGTACCACGACCCGCCATATTGGTAGCAACGGTAATATTTCCTGGATATCCAGCCTGAACGATAATCTCAGCCTCACTCGCATGCTGTTTGGCATTAAGCACTGAATGTTTCATTTCAGCCTTAGTCAATAGGCTTGATAATAGCTCAGAATTTTCAACTGAGGTAGTACCAACCAATGAAGGCTGACCTTTGGCGGCACATTCTTTTAAATCTTCGATGATTGCGTTAAATTTATCTTCGACATTCATGTAGATTTTATCGTTGTAATCTTTACGCACCATTGGTTTATTGGTTGGAATTACTACAGTTTCCAAAGAATAAATCTGTTGGAACTCATATGCTTCTGTATCGGCAGTACCAGTCATACCTGAGAGTTTTTTGTACATCCGGAAATAATTTTGGAAGGTAATTGATGCCATGGTTTGATTTTCGCGCTGAATCTCAACGCCTTCTTTGGCTTCAACCGCTTGATGTAAACCATCCGACCAACGACGACCGGACATCAAACGCCCGGTAAATTCATCGACAATCACTACTTCACCATCCTGGATTACATAATGTTGATCACGGAAATAAACATAATGTGCACGCATTGCTGCAATCAAATGATGCATCAAACTAATGTTGTTAACATTATAAAGACTATCACCTTCTTTAATTAAGCCCATTTCGGCTAAAATTTCTTCTACTCTAACATGTCCAGCTTCAGATAAGACGATGTTATGATGTTTCTCATCAACCCAGAAATCACCTTCGCTGCTATCTTCTGCTTCTTGTTTAATTAACAACGGAGGTACACTATTGAGTGCACGATATAAATCATCTGAGCCCTCAGCCGGGCCAGATATGATTAATGGAGTTCGCGCTTCATCAATTAAAATCGAATCAACCTCATCGACAATCGCAAAAGATAATTTACGTTGTACTTTTTGATTAGCTTCAAAAACCATATTATCACGCAAATAATCAAAACCAAATTCATTATTCGTACCATAAGTAATATCACAAGCATAAGCTGCAGCTTTAGCATCATGATCCATATCCGGCAGATTTACCCCAACACTTAGACCTAAAAACTCAAACAACGGACGCACGGTTTCGGCATCGCGTTTTGCCAAATAATCATTTACGGTTACAACATGGACACCATCACCAGTAATTGCATTTAAGTAAGCTGGCAAAGTTGCCACTAGGGTTTTACCCTCACCAGTACGCATCTCGGCAATTTTATTGTCATTTAAAACCATACCACCAATTAACTGTACGTCAAAATGGCGCATATTCAGCACCCGTTTACAAGCTTCGCGACAAACAGCAAAGACCTCAGGTAGAAGCTTGGCAATACCCTCACCATCCTGATGCCGTTTCTTAAACTCTTCAGTTTTAGCTTGCAATTCGCTATCACTTAACGGACTAACATCTTTTTCCAAGGCATTAATTTGTGTCACTACACGGAAATATTGCTTTAATAAACGCTCATTGCGCGTCCCGAAAACTTTATAAACTAATTTTTTTAGCATAATCTTAATCTTATCTGGTTATGAGGGTGTACCCTAGGTTAATATCTGAATAGTTTTGACATAAGCGAGTGATTTTACCATAATTTAGAGCTAGCTAGCTAAGAAAGAAATTTACTACGTCGCGGGCAATCGTTCTAGGGTTAGCATGGAGGAAAAAATGCCCGCCATCTGGGTAAACTACTAATTTGGCATTAGGAATTGAATTAGACAGAACTTCGCAAGCAGAGCGAGGCACAACTAAATCATTGCGCGCCCATAGTACGAGAACGGGAAGTTTTATCAATGCCAAAGCTTGTGTGTCAACACCACGCCACGCCACAACCGCATAATCCTGCAACTCCTTAGCATCAAAATTAAAGCGATACTGATAATCGCTGATTGTTGGTGCTGATTGAGTAATGAGATCTTTTAGTGTTTCACGGGGAGGTCTTGAGAAAAACATGCCATAGAGTTTGCGACGAAACTCATTTGCCGGAATATGTTCGCTATTGGCAACTAAATCAACAAAATCAGGGCTGGTATAATTGGCATGAGGCACCGTCGCAAGTAATACAGCCCCACCCAACAAATCAGGAAACTGTTGCATAATTGTCTGAGTTATCATACCACCCATCGACCAGCCAAAAACTAAGGGGCGAACTAACCCTTTAGCCTCAATAAAATCAACTACATCTAGCGCCATTCCTTGCATAGAATACTCATTGCGTGAGTCTGACAACCCCACTTTACGATTATCCAGCAGATAGACACAATAATGTTTAGCTAATTCATCAATAAAATGCTTATTCCAGTGATAAAGCGTTCCAGAATATCCCACAATCAAAAGCAGCGGCGTACCACTGCCTACCTGACAATATCCAACTTGCCCATTTTTAGTATTGATTAACTGATAATCCAGAACAGCTTCTAAAGACATATAAGCTACTTACCTTCAAAAATAGCTAGGTATCCAGACATTGCTTTATCTTTATCCCAGCCTTTGATGGCATTCCAGGCACTCCATTTAGCACGTTCGACCATATTTAAAACACTCGGGCATTCCCCCTGAACATCCCCAACTGTGGCTTGCTTATAAAAAGCATATAATTTTAATTTTTGCGTATTGTTTGGCTGAAAATCAATACTTGCTTCACGTACGGCAGTTACCATTTCATTAAATTTTTGTTCTAAATCACTCATTCTTTATCTCCATTTAATTAGTTGCATTCCAAGACGGATGGGCATTCTTCGGACCTAGCTCATAAGGGCTAAATTCATCAACTTGAATCACTTCATCGCTATATTTAGCGCTTAACTCCAATTTTTCAAGTTCTTCCGGTGTAATTATCCCAAGTTCTAATGCTTTAGCCGCATTCTTTGCAGGGTTTACTTTAGGTAACAGTTTGTTTTTCATTGCCTGAATAATTTTAGCTTTAACCGGCGCAGCAGCAAGAGCGGCTTGGAAAGCTTGTTCCATACGCCCAACCAAATCATCCATAACCGGATTTAGATAAATTTCACGTTTAAATTGCTGACGCGTTTCACCATCACTAAGTAAAGCCTTAGCAATCTTATGCTCCAAATAGTCACTGGGAGCACTATGTGGTAAACCATATGGAAATAAAGCAAAACGATAAAACTTCGCTAAAGGTCGCACAGAGAAATTAGCCAAAGTATCAACTAACGCATGTTGCGCTAAATATAAACAATTCTCCAATGACCATTTAACAAATATTTCATCAGCAGCAGGCTCACCATGATCTTTAAAATATTTAAGGGTTGCACTTGCCATATAAAGATAACTCATCGCATCACCAAGTCTGGCAGAAATGCGCTCTTTAATTTTTATATTACCATTTAATACAATTAACACCATATCACTAACCACTGCGGCAGCTGAAGATAAACGCGTAATTTGTTTATAGTAACTGTTAAAGCGTGAATTATAGCCAGCTGCAAATTTCCCAGCCGTGAAAGCATGAAATAAAGCTCGGGTTTTATTCTGCGCAAAATAGCCAATATGCCCCAAAATAGCTTTATCAAATTTAGCTAAGCCATTTTCTTGCATCAATGATTCATAAATCTTACGAATACATGGATGACAGCGCATTGCACCTTGCCCAAAAATCATCAGATTACGCGTCATAATGTTAGCACCTTCGACCGTAATCGCAATTGGTACTCCCTGATACATTCGCCCTAGATAATTATTTGGTCCCAGAATAATTGCACGTCCACCATGAATATCCATTGCCCAATTTAAGACCGTGCGACCATTCTCAGTTAAATGATATTTGGCAATTGCGGAAGCAACTGATGGACGGATTCCGCCATCAACCGCAGCGACTGTAAATTGACGGGTAGCATTCATCATATAAGTTAAGCCACCGATCTTGCCTAGCCCCTCTTCTACACCTTCAAAGCTACCGATTGACACTTTAAATTGCTCACGCACCAAGGCATAAGCCGAAGTAGTTACGCTTGATAATAAAGCATTAGCAGTGCCACAGCCAGGTAAAGAAATCGCACGGCCGATTGAGAGACATTCAACTAACATCCGCCAGCCTTCACCAGCCATTTTTTGTCCACCGATAACCCAGTCCATCGGGATAAATGAATCTTTTATCCGCACAGTACCGTTCATAAAGATTTGATCTAGTGGAAGCAAGCGATTACCAATTTCTAAACCAGGATGATCATGGGGTAATAAAGCACAAGTAATCCCGATCCTGCCCACACCACCAAGTAAACCATCCGGATCTTTTAATTGAAATGCCAAGCCAACCAATGTTGCCACTGGAGCTAAGGTAATATAGCGTTTGTCTACATTTTGCAGACGAATTCCAAGCATAACTTTACCGTTAAATTCTTGCATACAAACAATTCCCAGATCAGGAATCGAAGTCGCATCAGAACCAGCAGTTGGCCCGGTAAGTGCAAAGCAAGGAATTTCTTCACCACGTGCCAAACGTGGTAAATAATAGTTTTTTTGCTCCTCCGTCCCATAATGATATAAAAGTTCACCAGGACCTAAGGAATTAGGTACCATTACCGTTACGGCAGCAGAGCTACTGCGAGTAGCTACTTTCATTACAATCTCAGAATGAGCAGCGGCTGAAAACCCTTTACCGCCAAATTCTTTTTTGATAACTAAGCCAAAAAAGCCTTTTGTCCGCATAAAGTCCCAGACCTCACTCGGGAAATCTTTAACCTTATGCGTTGCTTCCCAGTCATTAACCATCGCACATAATTGATTAGTTTCATTAGCGAGGAAGTCTTGCTCTTCCTGACTTAGCGTAAATTTTTGTAAACCATGCAGTTTATTAAAATCAGGTTTACCCTGAAAAATATCTTTTTCCCACCAAGAATCACCCGCATCAAGCGCTAATTGCTCGGTTTCCGAAATTGATGGCAGAATTTTCTTAGCTCGATTATAGATTGGTCTTGTAATCAATCTTCTTAGAAATGTTATATTACCAAATATGATTACCACCGCAGTGATTATTGCCAGCAGCGCATAAAGAATTAAATTAATTGAAGCACCTACCAATGGATAAGTTCCAATAAAGTAGGCAAGCATTACCAGCGACCATAGCCAAATCCGTGGCTTATGATAAATCACGAGTAAATTTAACAGCAATAAAACGATAATGAATAAGTAACTCATAATAATTCACCCTCATAAAAACCTACTTAATCAATGCAAAAGCACTGAACCTTCTAAGCCTTGTGGCTCAATTTTCCGTACAATGTTAGAGTGTAATACATATGCTGATAAATTACATCATGCGATGCAAAATAAACGCTTATGTTTAGCTAGATAAAAAGTCAATAAAGAAAAACTTGATAGCCAGAGCAGCACGTATGGGCTTGGTGTTAACTAAAGTCGCTCGTGCTGCAAATGTGTAGCGCTGTGTCATTGGAAATAAATATCAAGAATTACCATACTACTCAATCAATCTATCACATTTTACGATAGATGGTATCATAATCTAGCTATTTTAAAATAAGATATATTTCTAATATAATTATTCATAACACCATAAACATTTAAGGTAGCAACTTATAGATAAGTGCTAGTATGTACTGAGAACTACACAAAGTTAATTAAACAATGACAAAACTAAAATGATAAAATTCGCGCGCATATAAATAAGCGCCATCAAAGCATTAAATAAGGACAACACCGCATGGATAGCACACTAAATTACCTAAAATCTCTAACAGAGAAGTTGCATTATGCAACTGCCATAAAAAAATCTGCAGACGTTATTTGCTGCAGTAGTTGAGCATAAGACCATAAAACTATGGTCAATATTTAATAAACGGTCGGACTGTGTAAAAATGAGTAGGTTACTTGTGCTGGAAGATGCCAAAAACATGCAATAGAGGAATTTGGGATAAAGCAGCTCATGCAGCTTATGATGCGGGGTTATTAAAATGTCAAATAATAGTTTGTGTAGTTCTCAGGATGATTTATCGTATTCAAACTATGGCGGCGTTGGGGAATAATGAGAAAAAAGTTACTGGCATTCCTAAGTCTGTCTAGTTCGTGTAGTATTGGGGCAGTATTGCCATTAATGGTTGTAGAGTCTGAGATTATACTTAGTGAATCAATAAAACTAGATGATTATAGCGGGGTAGTCGGTACTTCTTCAACTAGCCGTCAAACTATTTCAGCTGCAGGCACGGGATTTACCGCATCACCCAATGGAACTACCTTTTATGTTTTCTTTTCTCAAACTCTTGCCAATGACCTCTATTACGAAGCACGGCTTTCAGGTAGATATAATTATGCTTCATCTAATCCTAATATCCCGGGTATTCCAGCTTCGCAACTTACTCCACCGATGGGTTATGGAACTAACTGGTTTTTGGGGTATAATTTTCATCCGACAGAAAAAGTTAATCTTACACCATATTTGCGGTTGAATGTATCGCATAATATCTCTGGAGCGGTATTTGATGACTCCAATGGTGATTATGTTAATTCGACTAGCTATGCCACTTTAATTGGTGCAAAACTGAGTTTTCGAGCAAGCGAAGTACTTTCACCATATATTAATATTTGGGGTGGCTTACAGCGTAATTATTTAGTTGGAGCATACCCGAACTCTCAAACTCAGAGCAATACTCCAGTGAGCGGTATTTTAAATCAGATACCGATTACCTATCAGATTGGCTTCGGGATGAAGCTTACGAATGCAGTGACTTTACTGCCATATTGGCAATACACCGTTACAATAAATAATCCTGATACCAATGCAGCATTGGCAATTGATCAAGGTGGGCTAAATCAAAGTAGTTTGACTGGCACATCTTATGCTTATGGTTTGAAATTAAGCATAGCTTGGTAAGTATTGTAAAATGTAATTGTTCTAAAAGCCATATTTTGAGTCATCCGCTAACGGGTACCCTAATTGCTACCAAATGCAATATAGGTAAGATAAACGCCTTTACCCGGAGGTGCATAATTTGGATTAGTAATTCCTTGTGGTACATAATTATTACAATTAGCTAGGAAACCAGACTCGCTAATATTACACATAGTATAACTATAACCGACAGATTCACCAGCAGGACCATTTTCATTGGTAATATATACATAATTACCATTAATTGCAATTCCTGTAGGGCTATTTAATTGACCAGGTGAAGTTTGCTGGGTAGAGCAGTGGCTTAATTTACCATCTGTAGGACTTACATTACATAGCGTATAAGCAGAATCAAACTGTTTTGTTCCACCACCTGTATTTCCTGAATCAGCAAAATAAGCATAACCATTAATAATCGTCATTTGCCGCGGTCCAATTGGTGTTATACCACCGCTGCCTGCCACTAAACTCTCAAAGCTACAGCTATTTAAACTACCATCAATATTGCTAACCTTACAGTAAGAATAACCTGCATTCTGTTGATCCGTAACATAAGCAACGCTATTGCCAATAGTTGTGTTGTTATTAATAGTAATCACTTCAGGAGTTGCACTACTTTCCATCGCTATACCTGGCGCGGATTCAGTATTACAATTCGTCAAGTTACCAGTAGACTGTTCAAGACTGCACCAGGTATAACTACCGGGTTTAGTGTATCCGGGTCCGCCGAAATAATTGGCAATATAGGCATAACTGCCATTAATTGTAAAACCAATCGGATTGCTTACTCCCGTTGGGGAAGAGACCAAACATCCGCTAAGGGTGGCAATACCGCCTGATAATGCACATTGTATGCTACTACTTTGTACAGACTGAAAGCCGCTATTAAATCCACTATTATTAACATATATCTGGCCATTATTAAGTGCAATACCTGTCGGAGCATTTAAGGTATTGGGCTGTGCGATATTCTGGCAATTTACCAGCTGACCATTGTTAGAATTAACCGAACATTGCAATAGTTTATTGCCGCCAAAATCTGATATGTAGGCATAAGTTCCACTTGCAGTTGACGATGAACTACTACCACTACTACAGCCATATACCCCAATTGCACCTACCGATACAGCTGACATGATAATAATATTTTTTAGTTTCATACGTTTCCTTTTTAATAAAAATTAATCAAATGCTCTATTGTCCACCACATAAAGGCCAGACATTAATCAGTTTTATGAGGTGGCAGTTTTAACATTGAAATTCCTATACATTTAATTAACTTCACTGAGCTTAGCGCCTACTACTCCACATAAAGATCAGTTATCAACTTACTACCTGGCACACAATTATATTGCGCCAAATCAACACCATTGTCACGTAAGATATCATCATCAAGATGGAAATGCCCACTATAACTGCTCTCTTTAGCAACTAAATACGCAACGGCATCAGCTACAATCCGTGGATGGCGTGAATGTTTAACTGCCATATCACCACCTAAGAGATTTTGTACCGCAGCAGTAGCCAAAAGCGTATGTGGCCACACAGCATTAACCGCGATGCCATCTTTAGCCAGTTCTTCTGCCAAGCCCATCACCAGCATCGCTGAAGAGTATTTACAGACCGTATAAGCGGTATGCCCGGCAAACCATTTTGGTTTTAAATCAATTGGAGGTGCCAAATGGATAACTCGTGGATTAGCTGACTTCTTAAGCCATGGCAGTGCATATTGAGTGGCAAAAAAGCTTCCACGAACGATAACCTCATGCATCAGGTTAAATTTTGAAGGCGTAATTTCTTGCGCACTCAAGAGATAAAGTGCGCTGGCGTTATTTACCAGCAAATCTATTTTCCCAAAGCGCTCACCAGCAGTTTTGACTGCTTGCTCCAACGCTTCAAGATCGCGCACATCACAAGCTAATGCCAGCACCTCAGATGCACCAGCCTGACGAATTTCTTCCGCAGCACTATCCAAAGTACCCGGTAGTTTGGGATGCGGTGTGACTGTTTTACCGACAATGGCTACTTGCGCACCACTTGCTGCGAATTTCTTGGCAATCTCAAGCCCTACTCCGCGAGTTCCTCCGGTTATAAATACTGATTGAACCATGACATTACTCCTTGTTTTTAATTAAATGTTGTGCGACTAGCGCTTTTTTGTCGATTTTACCCACCAATGTTTTTGGCAGCTCATCAACAATTGTAATAAAATGCGGAATCTTATAGCGAGTTAAATTTTTGCGGCAATGTAACAATATTTGCTCAACCGTAATAGTATGTTGTGTGGTTAATACAATATAAGCATACACCGCTTCACCACTTTCCTCATCAGGATAACCAACTACCGCAACTTCAGCAATTTCCGGTAACTGATCTATAACCATCTCGACTTCCGCAGGATAAACGTTAAATCCTGAGACAATTACCATTTCGGTTTCACGACCACTAATAAATAATAAGCCCTCCGAATTAACATAACCGATATCACCGGTTTTCAACCAACCATCAGCAGATAACGCCAGCTTGGTTTGCTCAGGATTACGCCAATAACCCGCCATCACTTGCGGACCACGCACCATAATAACACCAATTTCACCTTGAGCCAAGCTTTGTGTAGCAGTTGCGATATCGCGAATATCAATCTCAGTTGATGGTGCTGGATAGCCGACTGAGCCATTAAACGGACTTCCCAAATCATTCATGCTAACGCAAGGCGATGTCTCAGTCAAACCATAGCAATTAGTTGGGACTAAACCAGTATGTTGATACCAACGTTGTGCCACAGATTGGCGAATTGCCATTCCGCCACAGATTCCATACTTAAAGTGCGGATGTTTGGCATTGATAAACGGTTTATACTCCAATAATTTGTGGTAGAGTGTGTCTAATGAGTTAAACACCGTAAATGGCGTTGAATTCATGGTTTTAACCAAATCTTTAATGTTCTTGGCATTGGGCACCATGACATTTTCTGAACCATGAAAAAAGAAAGTAAAGAAATTCGCCGTTAACGAAAAAATATGATACATTGGTAGCGCGCTAATAACCACCTGTTTTGACATATCATCAACCTGAGCTTCCAACAAAATAAAAATCTGTTTGATGTTTGAAGCAATATTGCGGTGTAACAACATTGCACCTTTGGGATGCCCGGTAGTCGCTCCGGTATATTGGATAAATGCAATATCATCTGCCACTACTTTAACTGGTGTAGCTAGTGGTGAAGATTTTTCACAGAGTGCGCGCCATGATAATGGTGTATAAACTAGTTTAGGATTAACATGAGCAACAAAACGCAGCAATAGATTAATGATACTACGCTTTATCGTCGGATATGGATCGGCAATTTTAGTACTGATAATATGTTTAATGCCAAATTTATTATAAAATCCATTTAGCTTTTCTGAAAACATGTCTAATGTAACTACGATAGATGGCTCAGAATCTTTCACTACATACTCAATTTCACTTGGCGTATATAAGGGATTAATATTTACCACTGTCGCGCCCAATAGCAGCACGGCAAATACCGTCAAAGGATACTGTAAGCAATTGGGTAGGATTAATGCTACCCGATCACCTTTCTTCACCCCTAAATCAGCAAGCGCCTGCGCCATACGTAAGGAGCGCTCCTTGACATCAGCAAAGCTTAATGCTACTTTATGACAGCTAACCGCACGATTAGACGCGTATTTTTCACAAGCTAGATTAAACAAGTCAACCAGCGTTGTATCATCAAGCTTAATCTCTGCCGCTATCCCAGGTTTGTAATTTTTAAGCCATATTTTTTCCATGATTGACTCTCTTTAATTGTTATACTCAAACAGATTGGAAATACTGGTAGGCGATTTACGACGAAGCTTACTAGCTGTCAGTGAGGAGTAAATCAACGACCCAGTATGATGAATCTGATTGAGTAGTAGTTAGCAAACTTCAAATAAACCAGCAGCACCCATTCCTGCACCGATACACATTGAAACAATCCCATATTTTTTCTGTGTTCGACGCAGTCCATGTAATACTCTCACCGCTAATACTGCTCCAGTTGCACCAAGCGGATGCCCTAAGGCAATCGCACCACCATAAGGATTAACTTTACCTGAATCTAAATCAAGCTCATTAATAACTGCCAATGACTGTGCTGCAAAAGCTTCGTTTAATTCAATCCAATCAATATCTTTTAATGTAAGATTTTGCTGTTTGATCAATTGCGGAATCGCTTTAATCGGACCTATCCCCATGATTTCTGCCGCAACACCACTAACCGCAAAACCATGAAATTTACCCAGTGCTTTTAGACCATGTTGCTTTAAATATTCACCGCTAACTAAGACTAATACCCCTGCACCATCAGTCATTTGTGAGCTATTACCCGGCGTAACCGAGCCAGCAGCAGCAAAAGCTGGTTTTAATTTAGCCAAGCCTTCAGGAGTGGTATCGGCACGAATTCCTTCATCGCTATCTACTATCTTAGTTGTGCTAATAATCTCTCCGCTTTTCTCATTCGCTTTTTTGCGACTAATTTCAATCGGCGTAATCTCCTCAGCAAAGAAACCAGCTTTTTGTGCCGCATCCGCCTTACGATTACTGGCAGTAGCAAATTCGTCCTGTGCTTGACGGCTCACTTGCCATTGCTCTGCCACTTTCTCAGCCGTAATCCCCATGCCATAAGCTAGACCAATATGTTTATCATTTTGAAAAACTGCCGGGCTCACTGAAAAATCATTGCCACCCATTGGGATCATACTCATTGATTCGACACCGCCAGCAATTGCTACCTCAATTTCACCTGTTTGAATCCGGTTTGCGGCAATCGCGATTGCATTTAACCCAGAGCTACAGTAGCGGTTAATCGTCATACCCGGAACGCTATCCGGCAAACCAGCTAATTGGGCAGCTACCCGCGCTACATTTAAACCTTGTTCTGCCTCAGGAAAAGCACAACCAATAATTACATCACCGATATCTTCTGGCATAACTCCAGAACTCGCGACGGTTTTTTGCATTAATTGCGCTAATAAATCATCCGGACGAGTATTAGCAAAACTACCCTTTTTAGCTTTAGTCAACGCGCTACGTTTAGCAGCAACAATATAAACTTCTCTAGTCATTTGATTTCTCCATTCTCAGTTACGCAAAGGTTTACCGGTACTCAACATATGTTGAATCCGATCCGCGGTTTTTTCACTAATCGCTAATTCGGTAAATTTATTCAATTCCAGATTAAGCAACCAATCTTCACTAACGATACTGTTTTTATCAATCAGACCACCACACATAACCTCGGCTATATTCTTGGCAATCCATAAATCATGCTCAGAAATTTGTTTCCCCGCAATCATATTGGCTAAAAGCGCATTTATCGTAGCAATTCCTTGCTCACCAAAAACTTTTACCTTCGGCTTAATTGGTGGTCGGTAGCCACTTTGCGCCATAAATTTAGCCCGTTCTTTGGCAATCAATAAAACTTCGCGAGTGTTCATCACAATAGTATCTGATTCACGTAAGAAGCCCATTTCTTGTGCCTCATAAGCTGAAGTTGCAACTTTCGCCATTGCTAAATTCTGATAACGTTTGGTTAAATCCGTCCATGGATCTTGCGCGGCTGCAGCACGTACCGCCATCTCGGTTGAGCCACCCCAACCTGGCAATAAGCCGACTCCAGCTTCAACCAAACCGATATAAGATTCCAGAGCCGCTACTACAGCATCACAATGGAGCATAATTTCACAGCCACCACCAAAAGTATAGCCACGCACCCCGGCAACCACCGGAATCTGGCTATAGCGCAATTTATTGGCAATGATTCGATGTCCGGCAGAAATAATTTCCTGTACTGCTTGTGCACCATTCATCATAATCGAAAAACCAAACTCTTCTAAATTAGCACCAACCGAGAAAACATCTTTTTCCTGCCAGATTACCAATGCTTGGCATTGTTTTTCTGCCACACTAATTGCTTCATCCAGCCCAGTTAAAACCTCCATACCGATAGCGCACATTTTGGATTTGAAACTAAGTACGCCAATATTATCACCACTATGCCAGAGTTTAACGCCGGCATTTTCATAGAGAGTATGTTGCTCTATTTTTATCCGTTCATTAAGAAGTAATTCAGGGAATAATTGACGGTTGTAAACCGGTAATAAATCCAGTTCAACCAGCTTCTCAACACTATGATCATAGTGCTTACCAGCGACATATACACCATCACTTAGCTTAAATACCCATGCAGGAAGTGGCTTTTGCGAAATAGTTTTACCGGCTGCAATATCTTCCTTTATCCACTGGGCTAGTTGTAACCAGCCTGCTTGCTGCCAAATTTCAAAAGGTCCCTCTTTCCAACCAAAGCCCCAGCGCAAGGCTAAATCCATATCTCGCGGAGTATCGGTAATTTCTCCGATTAAAACCGCACAATAGTGAAATAAATCGCGGAAAGTAGCCCATAAAAATTGAGCTTCCTGATGCGTTGAATCATGTAGAGCAGCCATTTTTTCTGCCCAGGATTTTTTTTGTAATATTGCTAATACATCAGGATCGGCTTTCTTATCTGCAGGGCGATAATCACCCAAAGCAATATCAATTACTTTAATACCGTCTTTATCTTTACGGAATATCCCAGCCTTGGTTTTTTGTCCAAGTGCACCAGCTTTAATTAATTTATCCAACCACTCAGGAATAAGATAACTACTTTCAAATCCATCCTTACATTTAGCCGTCATCGTTTCAACAACGTGAGCAAAAGTATCCAGACCAACAACATCAGCAGTCCGAAACGTTGCAGATTTAGCGCGTCCCAGATTTTTACCGGTTAATTGATCAACAACTTCAAAAGGTATATTAAATTTCTCAGCGTATTCTAAAACCGCCATCATCGAGAAAACCCCGATCCGATTTGCCACAAAATTAGGGGTATCTTTGGCTTCAATTACGCTTTTGCCAAGCCCACTAACTAAAAATGTTTCCAGCGCGGTTAAAACAGCTTGATCGGTTTTAGAACTTGGGATTAGCTCAACTAATGGCATATAACGTGGTGGATTAAAAAAATGGATCCCGCAAAAGTGAGAATGAAGTGACTCAGGCACACTATTGGCTAATTCTTCAACACTTAGTCCGGAAGTATTGGTCGCAATAATCGCATGCGGATTTAGATAGGGCGCAATTTTATAGAATAGATCAACTTTCCAATCCATGCGTTCGGCAATCGCTTCGATAATCAAGTCGCATTGCGCTAATAAATCTAAATTATCATCATAATTAGCTACGCTCAGATATGCAAACGATTTAGCGGATGCAACCGGGTTTGGTTTTAATTTAGTTAAATTAGCTAGCGCTTTATCACCTATCGCATTTGCTGCCCCGTCCTTAGCTTTTAAATCAAATAATATTACAGGAACTCCGGCATTAGCAAAATGCGCCCCAATTTGTGCTCCCATCACTCCAGCACCTAAAATTGCCACCTTACGAATAAATAAATTTTCACTCATAGTAATAACCTCCGTCTTGAAATACCTTACTCTCACAACGCTATCAATAGTTTCACGTTTAATGGAGAAGTGTACAGCTGCATTGTAGCAGATAACACTGGTAGTTACATCATGCAATGCAGCAGAAAATAAATTTACTCACTAACACTAATAAATCCAGTAAAATAAGCACTTAACTAATCCCTTCTCGACAGAAACATCATGAAAATCAAACGCTCAACTCTAATTACTCTATCCCTGCTAAATTTAATTGGCATAAACTCATCTGCATTCGCTACTGAATCAATCAAAGTCAAGCAAGTCATTGTCGGACCACAAGCTGGAGATAGCAGCACTAATTTTTCAATCAAAGTAACTTTTATCAATCGCAGTGATAATTTCCACGATTGGCAATTTGGTTTTTATATGCCACGTAATTTTCGCCAGACCAGCACCAGTAATCGCAAACTAAAAATGCAAGTGTGTGAAAGCTTGACAAAAAACTGCAGAGCACTCAAGTATCAAAAAGCCGCATTTAGCGATAATGATTTAAGCACCGTATTTACAACAATAGTCGCACCAGAGGCTGATTTCACCCTGCGCAAAGGCAAGAGTTACACAATCAGTTTATTGCATAATAGCTCACGCGGACCGCTAAACTATTCCTCGCTGCCGCAGAATTTATTCCTACGCACACCAGACAAATTAGTTAAGTTAACAACCACAGCACAAAGCTACCAGATAACTAATTTTGATGCTGACGCTATAGAATCACAAACCCAAAAACGCATACAAGACAACTGGAGCAATTCCGCAGCCAATACTGAAACTAACGCGATAATAATACCGTTACCAATCCAAGTCACATTCAACGATCCATCCGGTAAATTTGTATTAGATAAGCAATTAGTAATTCATGATTTAAGTAATAATTCAGCAGCACAAACCGTACTGTGGTCACAAGCATTACAACAGGATTTACAACTATCACCGCCAATAGACCAGAAAAAAACAAGTGCTGGAATCCTGTTACAAACGATTAACTACGACTCTAAACTTAGCCCCGAAGCCTACCGCGTACAGATTACAGCGACGCAAATCATAGTTCAAGCGAGTAATCCCGCTGGGTTTTTCTATGCCTTGCAGAGTTTGCGCCAACTGTGGTTTAAACAAAACAGTCTACCACTGCTAACCATAGAGGATACACCACGCTTTAAATATCGGGGCATTTTGCTGGATGCGGCACGCCATTACTTTACGCCCGATCAAATTAAGAATTTTATTGATATTATGGCGGCAGCCAAGCTAAATACCTTACATTTGCATTTATCCGATGATGAAGCATTTAGGCTTGAATTAGCAGACTACCCAGAGCTGACAAAAATTGCTGCCAGCCGAGGATTGGGTTTACCGATTGGACCATTGTCATGGCCACAAAAAAACCTCTCACAAGCCAGCGATAAATTACCCGATGCGGGTAGTATTTACTCAGGTAGCTACTCCAAAGAACAAATTCAGGATTTGATCAGCTATGCCAATTTACACCAAATCACGATTATTCCCGAGATTGATATACCGGGACATTCACGCGCACTTATGAAAGCATTGCCAGGCAGTTTTCATGAAGAGGGAGATAATTCTGAATATGCAGGTTATGGTAATAATAGTATCCCAGTTTGTGAATTTAACAGTAATTCGGCATTAGGGCAAAAATTTACTGCAGATTTAACTAATATCCTCACCCAAACAGCTCAATTATTTAACCAACAGACTACTCTTTATGCGATAAATAATGAACTAAGTATCGGTGGTGATGAGGTATTTAAAGGAACGTGGGATGATGCACCTTCTTGTCAAACTGCGCCATGGAATAAAATGACTTCTTTACAAAAAGAACATTATTTCTTAGATGCACTTAATAACAATCCACGGATTAATCAGCTTAAGCTCTCAGGTTGGCATGAGTTTGTTCTAACCCATGATGGACAAATTAATTCTCAACATAGCATTAAACCCAATGAAACCGGACATGTCTGGGTATGGGGCAAAAGCACTGAGGTGCAAAGTAAGGCAGTCACATTGGCTAATAATGACTATCCGGTAGTTTTGGAATATGCGGATTACTCTTATTTTGATATGACTTATACACCACAGTTAAAAGAACCAGGGTTTTACTGGGCGAGTAAGCTGGGTGATAGCGATGCTAGCTTGAGTGTTGCGATTGCAGCAACTAATACCCAGCAACAAAGCCGCAAACCGGATAATATTATTGGCTTAGAGGGTGCACTATGGACCGATGTAATACCAGATTATACCCAGCTGCAATATATGGCATTACCTAAACTAGCAGGGCTGGCCGAGGCTAGCTGGAGTGCGGAATCAGTGACGGACATTGGAGGCAAACCTAATTGGCAATCATTAAGTTATCGAATGGGGTGTGGTAAAGAGGGGTTTTTAGCTTATTTAAATTCTACTTATCAAGCTAATTATCGTGGCTACCCGCATGGGATAGAGCAGGAAGCACCGATGCTATGTAATGCAGCAAATAGTGTTAATCAGGTTAAATAAAGATAATCAAATACATCGAGTATGTTTTAAATATGGATTGATAATGAAAAAAATTATTCTTAGTTTATGTAGCCTGGCAGCAACAAGCGTTTTGGCAAGTGAAACCATTACGATTGGCGCCTCATCAGTTCCTCATGCCGAGATGCTGCGTTTTATCCAGCCGACATTGGCTAAACAAGGCTATGTTCTCAAAATTTCTGAGTTTTCTGAATACCTAACCCCAAATTTAGCAGTGGTTCAGGGACAACTAGATGCCAATTTTTTCCAGACTAAACCTTATTTACTGCAGTACAATAAAGACCATCATGCCAACTTAGTTGATTTGGTAGATGTGCACTTGGAACCGATGGGAGCATACACCAATTCAAGTGAAGCTAAATTTGCTAAAAGTAAAAAACCAACAGACCTTATAAAAGGTTCTAAAATAGCCGTACCAAATGACGCCACCAATGAAGGACGAGCACTAAATATTCTACAAGCCAATGGAATAATCAAGGTTCAACCCGGGATTGATTTACCTACTAAGAAAAATATTACGGCTAATCCGTATGGCGTAGAGATCGTCGAACTAGACCCATCAATGTTACCCCGTGTATTTAGTTCCAAACAAGTTGATATCGTATTGATGACTACTAATTTGGCGATGTTTTCCGGCTTAAACCCAACTAAAGCTACATTGCTTGAGCAAAAAAGTAGCCCATTTGTTAATCTGGTAGCGGTACGAGCTGATGAGATTAATTTACCCAAAATGAAAGCCTTAGCCAAAGCTCTCACCTCACCGGAGATGAAGACATTCATCCAACAGAAATATCGTGGAGCAGTAGTACCTGCATTTTAATTGGTAATAAAATTGCAGATACTGCTTTTTGATATGCCAATTAATGAACACAAGTAAATGTGTCTGGCAGCGCAGCCTCCCAGAAGCGTTTGTATTGCGCAGGCACAGTTTCAGGATCTAATAGACAGCCCGGTTTAATAAATTCATAAATCTCATCAAAACCGCGAACCTCATAGTCATTAATCCGACGCATCACACTTGATGGGAGAATGTCACTTGGATTCTCTAAGCCCATTGCACCAACCAACTCGGTAAAGCTTTTAACCGTCGAAGTATGATAATTATAAACTCGTTCAGATTTATCGCTAATATCCAATGTTTTAAATAAACGTGGGTTTTGGGTTGCAACCCCTACCGGACAAGTATCGTTATCGCACTGCTTAGATTGGATACAACCAAGTGCTAACATCATTGCCCGAGCTGAATTTATTATATCCGCACCAAGTGCCATCATTCTAACCATATCAAAACCAGTTGCATTTTTACCGCTGGCAATAATTCGAATATGTTTACGTAAATCGCAGCCAAGCAATGCATTATTAACAAAAACCAAGGCTTCTTGAAGAGGCATTCCAATTGAATCAACAAACTCTGCTGGTGCAAAACCTGTTCCACCTTCCATACCATCAACAACAATAAAATCCGGATAGATGCTAGTTTTAAGGATAGCTTTACAAATCGCAAAAAATTCGGTTTTTTTACCAATACACAGCTTAAATCCAACTGGCTTACCATTGGACAATTCACGCAGTTGTGCGATGAAATGACAGAGTCCTTCTGGTGTTGAGAATGTTTTATGGGTTGGTGGAGAGATTAGATCTTTGTCCATGGCAATACCACCAATCCGCGCAATCTCAGGTGTTATTTTTTCTTTAGGTAATATTCCGCCATAAGCTGGCTTCGCGCCTTGGGATAATTTGATTTCAATTAGCTTGACATTCGCTAGGTTTGCTTGTTGTTTAAATTTTTCAGAATCAAAATTACCATCTTCAGTTCTAAAGCCAAAATAAGCAGTAGCCACTTGCATTCCAACATCACCACCTTGCAAATGATACTCAGTAAGTCCACCTTCTCCTGTATTATGGAGGAAGTTGCCTTTTTTAGCACCTAAATTTAATGCCATAATTGCGTTTTTAGACAAAACACCAAAACTAAGTGCAGAAATATTCAATCGTGAGGCCGAGTAAGGCTGAGTACATTGCTCATTACCAATTATAATTCTGGAATCAACATTACTATGCTGCTTGGGGGCTAAGGAATGCAATGCCCATTCATAACCAGCTTTCATGATGTCTTTATCACCTCCAAATGAAATAGTATCCGCAATACCCTTGGCACGCTCATAGACGATTGTTCGTGTTTTACGGTCAAAAGGACGTTCGCTATCATCGCTGGCTACAAAGTATTGCTGGATTTCCGGACGAAAGAACTCTAATATATAATGCATGTGACCTAGTACCGGAAAATTGCGTAATAAAGTATGTTTGCGCTGTAAGCGATCATATATTCCAAGCGCAGCAAGCATTCCGATTAGACTAAAACTCCAGTACCAATTTGCCTGAACAATAATCAACAATACAAAGAAAAAAATTAAAACAATTCCAAATCCTAGATACCACTTACGGCGTTCTGTTGCTAACATAAGTCCCCCTTAAAAACGTAATAGCTTATTTTAACATTATAGTATAAAAGCTAAGACAATTATGTAATGAAGGTCTTATTGAGGTTTGGTTTCCTCTAGGTAAGTCTGCCCCCACTCTTCCAATTGTTGCAAAATTGGTTGTAGCTTTTTACCAATTTCGGTTAATGAATATTCAACTTTAGGTGGAACTTCCGCATAAACTTTGCGACTCACCACTAAATCCACCTCTAACTCCCTAAGCTGATTAGTTAGCATCCGTTGCGTGATTCCAGAATTTAAACGGCATAATTCACTAAAACGTTTGGTTCCCCCTAAAAGCGCACAGAGAATAGATAACTTCCATTTCCCACCTAAAATTCTTAACACTACAGCGACTGGACAATCCTCATCGTGAATATTTGACATAACTTTATTTCCCTATAAAAGCAAAATACAACAGCAATAGTATATATTTAGATACTATACCACATTTATGTAAGTACTTGTTAATTTAACCAATTATGGTTACAATACGCTATTAAAATTTTTAAGGATATACACTATGTCAATCAAAAAAGTTCACATTGTAAACGCTCACCAAAAATGGAATGGAATTGCCGAAGGTAATTTAACCCGTCATTATATTGAGATTATGAGCAAAGTTTTAGATAATAATCAAATTGAATATACGATGGTGAATGTCGATGATGGTTATGATATTGAACAAGAAGTTAACCGCTTAGTTGACGCTGATTTAGTAATTTTACAATTTCCAATGTACTGGATGAGTTTGCCGTGGTTGGGTAAAAAGTATATAGATGAAGTATTTATGGCAGGGCAAGGTAAGATCTATCAACATGACGGACGCGTAATTGACGATGCCAGCAAAAAATACGGCAGTGGTGGTATGTTAAGCGGTAAATATATGCTTTCAATTACCTGTAATGCACCAGTTGAAGCATTTGAAACAGATGGACAATTTTTTAATGCTTTAGGTGTGGATAATGCATTTATGGCGGTACATAATGCGTTACGCTTTGTTGGTCTAAATAGCTTGCCAACTTTTATCTCGCATGATATCTTTAAAAATCCAGAAATCGAGGCGGATAGTCAAAAATTAGAAAATTTATTGCATGATGCGCTACAATCCTAAACTTATGTGACAAATATGAAAGGGTGGCATTTGATGGAAGTAACTAATTCTCGTAAATTAATTATCCCAACGCTATTATCCGTGTTGTTGCTAATATCATGTACTAATGACAATGCACCTGCAACAGCTAAGCTCACCCATCCGCTAGATCAACTCCGCGTGGATATTGGTAGTGAGCCACCCTCGCTAGATCCGCAGTTACTCGCGGATACTTCTTCGGCACGAGTAACTAATGATTTATTTGCGGGGCTGGTGGATTTTGATCAAAAGAATCAGCTGATTGCTGGTTTAGCTGATAAATGGACCATTAGCCGAGATGGCAAAAGCTACACCTTTCATTTACGGGATGGTATTAAGTTTTCGGATGGAACACCAATCACTGCCAATGATGTTGTTTTTTCATGGCAACGTTTGGCTAATCCGGCTTTTGGTGCGCCATATGCACAGCTATTAAACAATGTGCTTAACGCTCCAGCAATAGCCCAAGGTAAAAAACCAGCTGCTAGCCTTGGAGTCCATGCAATTAATGCAAAAACTTTTCAAGTTAATCTAACTCAAGCAACCCCGGATTTTTTAAAATATTTAACCTTACCAGCATTTGCGGTATTAGCAGCGCATACGATTAATAAATATAATTCAGAGTGGACCAAGCCACAAAACATGGTCAGCTCGGGTGCTTATCAATTAGTCGAACATGTGCTAAATGGTGAAATTTTAGTTAAAAAGAATCCTTACTATTATGCCGCAGCACAAGTTGCAATTCCAACGGTTAAATTTTCCCCATACAGTGAGCGTAATTCAGCTCTCAACGCTTATAAAAGTGGAGATTTGGATATGACTTTTAGTTTGCCAACTAATGATACTCAGCGTTTAATTAGTGAATATCCACAAGAAGTGCAGCGAACTAATTATGAAGCATTGGTTTATTATGATTTTAATATGCAGTTAGCAATATTTAAAGATCTTAAATTACGTCAGGCATTAACGATGGCAATTGACCGTCCAACCTTAGTTAGCAAGATTATTACCGATGAAAATCGCCTGCCACTATATTCAACCGTAACACCAACCATTGCCGATGCAGCTTATGCTGATATTCATTACCCGTGGGAAAGTTTGCCACGCAATAAACAAATTGAAACTGCTAAAAAGCTCTATACTGCTGCTGGATACAGTAGCGCAAAACCGCTTAAAATTACTATTTTGTATAATAACGACGAGGGCAATAAAAAACGGACTCTTGCTCTTGCCAGCATGTGGCATGATGTATTAGGCGTTCAGGTAGAAGTTAGAAATCAAGAATGGAAAACCTTTTTAAGCAGTCGCCAAAATGGAGATTTTGAAATTGCACGTGATGGTAGCAATGCGGAATATAATTCGGTAACAGCTTATACTAATTTGTATATTTGCGGTAGTCGTTTAAATAACTCACACTATTGTAATCCGACCTATGACAAATTAATCGCTGCGGCAGACAAGGCAACAGATGAGACAACTAAAACGCGTTATTACCATCAAGCCTTGGAGCTAGTATTAGCTGACTATCCGATTATCCCACTTTATCAGCCAAGTTATTCACGCTTAGTTAAACCCTACGTTAAAAATTATGAAGTGAAAGACAACCATCTGGATCAGGTTCAATCCAAATGGCTGGCTCTAAGTGATAATTAAATTTTGATGATTTTTAGTGAATTAGTACTACCAATCTTCGACACTCTTTCACCCATTGTCGCGATAATCATATCACCTTCAGCCAAAATATGCTGACGACGTAAGAAGTCGCAGGCTTCGTTTGCATGTTCGTTAGAATTAGTTGCGCGATGTTGCATAAAAAACGGATAAACACCACGATACATCGCCATGCTTTGTAACGCTTCCTGTGAATCGGTAATCGCATAAATCGGCACTCCGCTAATTACGCGTGACATCCAGCGTGCAGTCGCTCCTGAAGTGGTAAGTGCAACAATAGCTTTAGCTTCCATATGATAAGCGGTAAATAATGCCGCCATAGAAATAGTTTGCTGGGTGTTGGCAAATTTCTCATGAACAAAATGTGCCTCAATATTATTATCCACCATTTTTTCTGCCTCTTCACATACCCGTGCCATAGTTTCAACCGCTTGTAACGGATAATTACCGCTAGCTGTCTCCGCAGATAACATTACCGCATCAGTTCCATCTAAAACTGCATTGGCAATATCTGACACTTCGGCACGAGTTGCTACCGGATTTTCAATCATTGATTCAAGCATTTGGGTTGCGACGATTGAAACTTTGTGATATTTATGACATAGACGAATCATTTTCTTTTGCATCCCGGGGACTAAAGCTTCACCTACTTCTACCGCCAGATCACCACGCGCAACCATTACCCCATCACTGGCTTTAATTATGGCATCAAGATTTTTAAATACCGCTTCAGTACGTTCGATTTTAGCAATTATTTGTGCTTTAGAACCAGCTTCAACTAATTTACGCCGGGCAAAAATAATATCACCCTCCTCTTTGGGAAATGACACCGCTACATAATCCAGATTTTGAGTAGCAATAAACTTAATATCATCCAAATCTTTTTCGGTTAAGGCTGGCGCAGTTAAACCACCACCTAGTTTGTTAATACCCTTGTTGTTTTTTAATATTCCACCTTGCGTAACGTTACAGGTGATTTTGCTACCTTCTACTTTAGCAACGGTAAAAGTGATTTTTCCATCATCAAGGAGTAAAATATCTTGCGGTTTTACATCATGAGCTAATTCTTTGTAATCAACCCCAACCAATTTTGCATTGCCAAGCCCATCAAATGCTGTATCAAGAACAATAACATCTCCATTGGCCAAATCTACTTGATTATTTTCAAATTTACTGACCCGGATTTTAGGGCCCTGCAGATCACCCATAATTGCTACAGGTACAGATAGTTTAGCGGCAATTTTACGGATGTTTTGTATATTTTCAGCTTTAAATTCGTGCGTACCATGTGAGAAATTTAGACGGAATACATTTACACCTGCTTTGATTAGTTTCTCCATCATATCCAGACTCGATGATACTGGCCCCATAGTTGCAATAATTTTTGTTTGTTTCATGTTTTACTTATTCCCGTATAATTATTATTTGTATGGCATAACTCCGTGCGTAATTTTAACATTTTGACGAAATCATGCGTAACTGATTCGGCTTATCTATTGTCCGATTAAAAAAATCACTTCTTGTTTATCTAAACGTAAAGCTTTACGTTGCCATTGTCCGATGCTTTTGCTAATAATTTGTTGATCTTCAGTCATTAGATTAATACCAACACAAAGTTTAATTTCATGATTAAGACCAGCTAGTAAGGCATCAAATAGATGCTGATTGCGAAATGGTGCTTCGATAAAAATCTGAGTAATGCCCTCTTTGAGAATTTGCCCCTCCAGCTGCTTGAGTCGTGTTTTACGTGCCGCTGGCTCAGCTGGTAAATAGCCTAAGAAGCTAAATTTTTGTCCATTCAATCCACTAGCCATCAAAGTTAACAGGATAGAACTAGGTCCTATTAGTGGCACGACATTAAACCCCATTGCATGAGCAATACTCACCACGCGACTGCCAGGATCAGCCACCGCCGGACAACCACAATCGGAAATTAACCCAACATCAAACCCTTGCTTGAGCGGTTCGATTAAGGCACTATAGTCCTGTTTATGTTTGTTAAGCTCCAACACTTCGAGCTGCTGTAATGGCAAGGCCAAGCCAAGCTGTTTGAGATGCGCCCGCCCAGTTTTTGCGGTTTCAACGATAAAGTGCTTCAGGTGGTGAATCTGTGCTTTCTGCTCTTCAATTAAAACTGACGCATTGATTTCTGGATTAAGACTGGTTGGAATAAGATATAAATTTGGCATGTGCTAATACTCACTAAAATTTTGCCAGATTATACCATCCAAACCAGAGTAATATCAGGATTGTTATCAGACAAAGAGCGTACTGTTAGACATCCACTCACAGTATTTGAAACGTGGACGCGAAGGATTGATAAAAAAGACGACGCGGTGTAGCAGATCTACATAAGGAGTCTTTTTTGAAATCCGACAAAGTCCAAGTTTCAAAGACGAAGAGTGTAGATAATGTTAAAATCACGGATTGAACTGAATAATAGGTACTTTATTATGTATAAATTAGCGGTTATTGGCAATCCAATTGCGCATAGCCTCTCACCATTGATTTGGAGTGAGTTTGCCCATCAGTGTGAAATTGAGTTGGAATATAACAAAATCTGCGCACCAATTGATGATTTTGAGCATATGGCTCGGGATTTTTTTGCTAGTGGTGGACATGCATTAAGCGTAACAGCACCATTTAAAGCTCGTGCTTATGCATTAGCTAACCGCCATACCCCACAAACCTTGCTCTCTCAAACGGCAAATCATTTGCTTGCCAAAGATGGACTATTACTGGCGGATAATACTGATGGCGTTGGTTTAGTTGCCGACTTACGTCGCATGGGTCATAATTTAAAAGATAAAAATATTTTGATAATTGGTAGTGGTAGCGTTATTTACTCAGTGCTTAGTTCATTAGAGGTAGAAGCACCTAGGCGGATTGATTTATTGATGCGGGACAGCTCTAAACTGGATGATTTTGTGCAAAAATCTAAGTTACTGGATGCATATGATGATGCGATTAGTTATGATATTGTAATCAATACCACGCCGAATATAGCTGAAAATACTTTATTTAGCCAGGTAAAACAATTAGGCGCTCATGCGCTGGCGTATGACATGATTTACACCGCCAAGCAGACATTATTTCTAAAAGCCATGGAGCAACTCAATCCCGGGATTACTCAGGCAAATGGGCTAGGAATGTTAATTCAGCAAGCGGCAACTGCGTTTACTCTGCTTTTTGCCAAATCCCCAGATATTAATGCACTCTACCCACTGTTACAGGAAAAGATGAATGGTTAATTTGTTACAACTCATAGTCGGAATGGTGTTTATTCTAGTCGCAGCAATGGTTTTTTGTAATGCACTGGAGCATCTTGGTGAGTCATTAGGAATTTCCGAAGGCGTAACTGGCTCAGTCTTTGTTGCCGTTGGTACCGCATTGCCCGAAGCAATCGTACCACTAATCGCCTTATTTGGTACTCCACATGGTGAAGGGCCACTTAATTTTGGTGCTGAAATTGGAGTTGGTGCGATTTTGGGTCCACCACTAATGTTATCGACCTTATCAATTGCTTTAATGGCATTTTCAGTATGGCGCAAACGTGGAATGAATGGTTTAATTCGCCCGGAAAAAACTGGATTAAATCGTGATCTCAAATTTTTTAGCTTTGGCTATTTTTTAGCGATATTATTAGCTTTCAGTCATAATTTCTTCCAGAGTAATATTCTTGATGCAATGGTAGTAGCGGCCTTAATTTTAAGCTATTTTTTCTATGTAATGCTAACTATTCGCGCATCCAGCGATTTGGTTAAAGACGGTCATGGCACTGAGGCAGAAGATGAACTGTATCTCAAGCATTATTTTAAATTACCGAATAACATTGCAACCGTCGCGATTCAAGCAGTTATTGGTTTTGCTGGATTAGTTTATTTTGCGCATGTGTTTATTTTAGGAATTACGAGCACTTCTCAAGCACTGGGAATCCCAGCATTTTTACTCTCAGTTGTACTAATTCCAGTTGCGACAGAATTACCTGAAAAAGTAAATAGTATTATGTGGATTCGTAAAGGTAAAGATACCTTAGCGATTGCCAATATTACTGGCGCGATGGTCTTTCAAGGACTACTTTTACCCGTAATGGGGATAGCTTTAACCAGTTGGCAATTGCCATGGGAAAAAGCCGTTAGCTGTATTGGAACTTTTCTTGCGATAATGTGGTTATTTGTCCATGCCGGTAAACACACGCATTACAAAGTCAAACACTTTATGGTAAATGGTGGGTTATATATTCTAAGTCTAATAGTTAGTTTAATGGTGTTTAAATAATGTTGGTACAATTTACGCGGACAAATATTTTGCTTGGTGAAGCAAATCTAGCCAAGCTTGCTGGTAAACATATTTTGATTGCTGGGGTTGGTGGTGTTGGTGGTTATGTAGTTGAAGCAATCGCTCGTGCTGGTGTTGGTAAAATTACGATTATTGACAATGATGTCGTCGATATAACCAATATCAACCGTCAGCTTATTTCTAATCTCGACAATGTTGGCAAAACTAAAGTTGATGAATTTAGCTCGCGAATCAAATCAATCAATCCAGATGTTGAACTAGTCTCATTACCCGTGTTTATCGATGAAAATAACCTGGATGAGCTACTTAGCGATAAACCTGATTATGTGATTGATTGTATTGACACCATTGAATCCAAATTAGCCTTAATTGTCTATTGCTTAAAACATAAATTAAAAATTGTTTCTAGTATGGGTGCGGGTAATCGAATTGATGTGACTAAGGCTAAATTAGCCGATATTAGTAAAACTCAGGTCTGTGCATTAGCCCGTAATATTCGCTTGCGCTTACGTAAAATGGGTATAAAAAAAGGTTTAACCGTGGTTTATTCAGAAGAAGAACCCTTTGCAAAACCTTTAGTTAATCCAGCTGGTGGTCGTCCAACCAATGGGACAATTAGTTATCTACCAGCACTATTTGGAATTATGTTAGCTGGAAAAGTCTTACAGGAATTCATTATTAATGACTAAACTCTATGATTTGATTATTATCGGTGCTGGTCCATCCGGTACAAGTTGCGCCTACAATATCAAACGATTAAATCCTGGTGCTAGAGTTTTACTGCTGGATAAGGCAGAATTTCCGCGCTATAAACCATGTGGTGGTGGAGTTTCGCCAGAAGTTGCTAATTATCTGGATTTTGATTTAAAGCCAGCAATCGACTCAGTCTGTGATACCGTGGTAATGGTTGCTAATGGACAAGAAATAACTGCTGATAAATATCCCTTATGGATGGTTCGTCGTGAGAAATTTGATAATTATTTGTTGAGTAAAGTTAAAGACAAAGGTGTTGAATTTAAACACTCAGTTGAAGTTCAGGATATTATAACAACTAACGAAACCCCAACTGTCATCACTAGCATTGGTGAATTTCAAGCTAAGATTGTCATTATCGCTGAAGGTGGACGTGGAAAACTCGCCAAAAAACTAGGTTATGCGGCAAAAAATACGATTTTAGCCGCAATGGAATACGAGCACTATACAGCTGAAAGTGATGGTAAACTATATATTGATTTTGATTACAACGATAGCGGCTATGCGTGGAATTTTCCCAAATCAGATGGTCTATCGCTGGGCATTGGTGGCTTTGTCAAAGGAAAAGAAAAAGGCAAAGTTGGATTACCACACAAATTACTAAATTATACCAAACAATTCTCGGTTAATGAATTGGACAAAAAAAACCTGCATGGGCATCCAATATTACTTTACTCAGGTCGGCAAAAACTAGTTCATAACCGGGTAATGCTAATCGGCGAAATAGCGGGCTGTGTTGATCCTTTAACTGCAGAGGGTATTCGTCCGGCAATAAAAAGTGGTTTTCTGGCAGCTAAAGTAATTAATTATGCTTTAGCTAAAAATGATTTTAAATCATTAGTAAATTACGATCTCGCATTTCATAAAGAGATTGGCAGTGATTTTTATTATGCACGGATAATGTCATATTTTCTCAATAAAAATCTGAAACGAGTTTTGCCAATGCTTACTAGTGCGCGCGCAGTAAACGCTTTTATGAGCGTATTTAGTGGTAAATCAACTTATCATGAGAAAATCAATTGGCGAAGGATTGGTAAATTAATCTGGAAATCTATTTTTTAGTTTTATGCTTGAAATGGTTGGGAAGGTGAGCCCAACCCTTGGCACTTGCTGATCCGCATATGGCTGCTTCGTTCCCGACCTGACCAGATTTTGCGGTAGACAATGCAAGGAGACCCACCATTGCTTGAGGTGGGTATTATAACCTAGTTTAGCCTTTATTTGCAAGGCTTATGCAAAATTTTACTATTCAACATTAAACCAGCTATTTTTTATCATGCCCTTAATACTACTATCCACTTATTATCAAGCGATTATAAACCGATAATGAATCATGCAAAATTTAGCAATCCACAATAAAGCGTCACATAAATTCCACTTAAACCAGTTCCATTAACCTTGGATACCCCAATCATGTCACTGGTAACTACATTACTTCCATTACTAAGTTGGACACTAAATTCGCCAGTATTAGTTGTCCGCAAAAATGAAAATACAACACACATGAATTATTTGGGGCTATCGAAAATACGTCATATAGAACCTTTAAAACTTAATTTGGATAATGCATCCAGTGAAACAAGAGATCACTACCCATAAATATAATGTTGCTATTAAGCGCATCTATTGCTATCGGATACTGCCTTAATACATTTTGCGGAGGATAAGGTAAGCTTACTGGAACATTACCATCAACAGTTACAACTCCAAAGTTTAATACAGGACCATCATAGCCTATATTATTATTGTAATACAGATAAAATAATAATTGATTATTATTGTCGTACAATATCTGGGGCATGCAATAGTGTGGAGATCCAAGACATGCATTAGGAATTGAATAAATGGCATTAGAAGATTCTACCCCATTATTTTCTACATATTTAATTATCTGTCCACTAGACGCCCATGCAGCATATGCATTACCGCTTTCATCAGCTGTGACATAAGTGTTTGAACCAGAATCTACTCGATTACAGGATAAGCTTGTATTACAATAATATATATATCCATCATTATTAGGACCACTAAAAGCAATAGCAAACCAAATATTACCATTGCTATAAATAACTGATACAACATTACCATATGATGAGGTATCATATACTAAACTACCATCACCAGCCCAAAGATTCCCTAACGAATCGCCATATAACGGAGTTATGTTGGATGGTAAATCTGCAGAATAAAATGAAGAATATGGAAATTTAGCTCCTTCATGAAAAGTATTGATTGATTTAGCACCACCTGAAGTGGTCACAAAATATTCATGACCACCAAATAGCGCTGCAGTACCAGCATAGACTGAGCTTGTATCAATAGGCGCTATAGTAGTTACTCCACCGTAATCGTCACTAAAATTAATTTGTATTGTATTCCATGTTTGATTTTCTGCAATATAAACAAATAAATCTGGATTTGTATCACCAGCATAAATATTACCACTTTCATCTGTTGCCAATGCAGATGGTGGATATGAAGATGGGATTGCAGGTAATGTATTCCAACAAAATACATATACATCGTACGATACAGCTTGCCCCTTAAATGCTTTCACAGTGTATCTAATTTTGTTCCAAAAATTCTGTGAACTTATTCCACTAGATTGTATAGCACCATCGACATAAACTTCATCTAACGAAGATGCAGTACTAAATTGGGAAACAAAACTTGCTGATTCTTGATTGGTATATTGATATGTATTCTGTGGCAACACTATAGTTATTAACTGATTAGCTGACTCAAAAGTACCAGGATATGAGTCGCCATTATAGATTATTGCAAAGCTATTTAGCCCAACGGGAACAGCAGGTAAAAATGAAACATATACCTGTGAATTACCATTCCAACTAGATGCAACCGATTGTTGATCTCTTGTAGCATAAAATATATCATTTAAATTTATGTTATACGAACCTACATAATAATCTATGGTATCAAAAGTTACATCACAATAATCATTATGCCCTAATAATTTATCTTGACAATTATTTGACACTAGAGTATAACCGATCACCCCTGAAGCTGGAAGTGTTACTGTAAAATTAACGGCGGACTCACTACCAATATTCATATAACGTAATGTAATCGTGCCAACCTCAGCATACGGCAACACAAAAGGGGAAGATTCTACCCCATTACCACCAAATTTATTATCTTTTAGTACCAATAAATTTATGTCAAATGACTTCAACGAATAAAACTCAACGGCTAAAGACTCAATCTCATGCTTATTTTGATAACTGACATCTATTGAACCGCTATAAGAACCACCATCACTTGTTGGGCCAGCTAGCACAGCAAAACTACACGAGTCATTCGCCCCCAAAACTTGGCTACAGTTGTTATATACGATCGTAAATATATTATTTTCATTACTTAAAAAATTAATCGCCAAATCGCTTGTAGATTGGTAACCATAATTATTAACGGTAAATACAGCAAGAGATGATTCAAAATTATCTGCAGCCAAAATTGGGTAGTGCACATATCGTGGAGATACTTGTATAATAGGATACTTTTCAACAGTTAAATAATTAAAGTTAATAATAGATCTTAAAATATCCACACCATTATAATAATACGCTACAGATACGGATGTAGATTGCTCGGATTCGACTTGATTAGCTTGATATGTCAAAACAATTGTACAAAAATATCCAGGAGCAATATTATTGCTAATTACATCACCACTTAACATACAGCTATCGGATTGATTAGACTGTGAAAATGTAAATAAATTACTATTTGAAACAGCTAGTTGTATGTTAGACTCATCAACAGTGCCTGTATTAGTGATCGTCAATAGCGATGACTCTGCTTGCCCAATCATAGTACTAAAATGATCTTTTTCTGAAGAGATCATTAAGCCATAGTGTCCAACGCCTTTATAAGTGACATCTGAAACATAATTATCTGCTACACCACCACTATATGCTACACTTAATATTGTATTATACGTACCAAACATAGTATTGGGACTAAAGCTAGTAGTGTAACTACAGCTCGATTTTGGGGGTAATATACCTGTACAAGTATTACCAGCAGTACTGATACCATTCAATGACGTTAAAACCAATGTAAATGATATACTGGTCTGATTACCAGCATTATAAATTGTAAATACTTGGCTTTCATTACTCGTGCTTAACACTGCATTTTGTGGTATCAAATTCAATATGCTGGTTGATGATAATTGCGTTACGGTGATAAATGTAGTCGATGTATCGATAGCCGTATATATTCCATCTATTGTATTACCGATTTGCGCATAAATTGGCATTATCGCTGTACTTGAGGGCAAGCTTAATGCAAATGTTACCATATAACCTTGAGTAAGGCTTTCTACTCCATTTTTGCTATTTAGTACTACGTAATCTAACTTAGATCCACTTGAATCAGTAAGCTTAATTGTATTAAAATCACTGCCGATTGATGATGAATTTACTAGCGCACTCACAACTACTCGTGTTTCTAATCCATTACGGTTAGTTATAACATACGGCACACTTATCAATTTTATTCCATCTGCACCACTTAAGCTAGTTGTATTAACCTTGGATATCCCAATTACATCACTGGTAACTATACTGCTTCCATTACTCACCTGAATACTAAATCCGCCAGTATTAGTTGTACGCAAAAATGAAAAATATAGCGCGCATGAATTATTTGGCGCTATCGAATTACACTGATTGGCTCCTAATGTAATCGACGTATTTGTAATATTATTTGATATAGTGTAATTAAGATTAGTCAACGAAGTATTTGAATTATTGTATAAATATACATAACCATCAGTTCTAACAGAGCTATCATTTGGTAAGTAATATGGCGTTGATATACCTAGCAAACTCAAGTCTTGCACTGGATTAGATGGGGCATTTACAGAGGAGGATTTACCCCCGCAAGATATCAGTAATACCAAGCAAAATAGCCATATAACATATCTTAAATACTTCATATAGAACCTTTAAAATTTAATTTGGATAATGCACCCAGTGAAACAAGCAGTCACTACCCATAAATATAATGTTATAGCTAACCCGATAGAGTTACCCTAAAATTTGAATTAAGAGTTAAAATTTAATGTAAAAAACCAATCATATCAAATACAATCTTTATTTTAACTTTGACGATTTTGTATGAGGATAGCTTGATAGACTGGTTAAACAGAATTATAACATTTTATGTATTTATTTGTGAAGCATATAAAAGTGAGTTACTTTTGTATTGTGAAAGATTTAGTAATTATGGTGACTTATCATTTAGCGATGAAAAGGCTTTAGTAATTTACATGAGTAGTATTATGGATGAGAAAAGAACTGAGAAGCAGATTTATAATCATGCCAGAGACTATTGGTAACATTTATCTTCGTACCTTACACTTAATTCAAGATTAACCATGTAACACACTGATTATTCTTGAATTAACCTCAAATAAATCTT
>JAIEPY010000059.1 GCA_019748155.1 Burkholderiales bacterium
CTGCCTTAAAAGGCAATTAAAAAAGCATAGGCAACTGATATAGCCTATGTTTTATCTGTTGTTATATAAAGATGGGTTTAGAAATATCTGATGAAAAACTATCTCCATCCGGATTAACTGGCAGCAAAATAATTGGGATTAGTGGATACCAATATAAATTTAGCGTACATAAAGACGGTATTCTGAAACGAATATATTTACAGGAAAACAACGAAAGCCATTATATCCTAAAGCCTAATAATCTACACTATTCAAAATTTAATCCTAAAGATCAGAATAACGTTTATATTCCTTTTTTGTTAGTTAATGAACATATCTTTATGTCCTTTGCCCGAAACTTTGGATTTGACATACCTTACAATGGCATTATTAAGCATGGGGAATATTTTCACTACATTGTTAAGCGCTATGATAGATTTCAGAGTATGAAAATTGATCACTATGAAATATTGTCATTACTTGGAAAGCAATCTACAGACAAGTATTCCATTACATGCAAAGAGATAATTGAAAAATGTAAAGAATATCTTACATTAGATGATTTAACTAAATTATTTAGATTTATAGTATTTTCGATTATTATTGGACACGGTGATTTACATGCCAAAAATATCTCATTAATCTGCAGCAGTAATAATCCCGAAGAGAAAAAACTGGAACTTGCTCCATTCTATGATATTTCGACATCATCTATTTATTACGATGTGGATAATAATGATATTGGGCTATCAATAAATGGCAAGAAGAGAGAAATCACCTTAAAGGATCTACTGTGGTTGGCTGGTATAGCAGACATCCAGGAGGATGTGGCAAGAGACGTTATAGCTAGTGTAGCAACTCAGTTTATTACTCAATTTGAATCGCATGTTGAAAAATTACCTATGGACATTAAAGAATTACATTTTTATGCAAGAAGGTCAATATATCCTTCTCGCCTATCATTGGATGAGGTATTTTCTAAATATTATACCAAGCGCTGTAAATATATTGAGCAATATTTATTCATTAAGAAGGAGAAACCTTCTATATGGGAATAAGTAAATCAAAACCGTTAGGTAGTAAGCTTGGTATAATAATGTATAACATGTATGCTGCTGCAGATTCATCATCCTAAGTCGTGTGTTACTCCTCACCTACTAGTTGTAGGTGTCGTCGCCCAGTGCCTACTAGTATTTCGAATTTGCTGCAGTTTGTAATGTAATTAGTAGGCTATTTCGCAATAACGTCGTTACAATCCTTCTTGTGTAAAATTTGTACACGGCGAAGGTTTATGCCTAGTTCTTGTTTTATATTCCGGCAGTTACTTTAGTGAATTCATCATCCAAATCGTTACTAAACTCTTTGTTTACCATCTGGATTGTTGTTAACTCTTAATGGTGATATTTTTGAGGAAAAGATGAAAAAATATTTTTTAATAATCGTTTTTTTTACTAATAGTTTATTTGCATTGGGAACGTACACCACTATCGAGAGCGGTGTTACAATTTATTCTGAAGATTACCCTAATTCCATAGCAAAATTTAAAGGTACAATAGTTTTTGAAAATGGTAGTGGTTCAACCATTGAGGAGTGGACTCAAAATAAGCAGTTTCTAACTTGTGTAAACCAGTATGGATCATTATTTATGTATGACCGTAATGGGCTTGGCAAAAGTCCCGCAGACTTATCTACATCTGTTTCTAATCCTATTACTGCTGAATTAGTAAATAGTAAGCTAATAGAACTATTGAAGCAACGACACATGAAGTCGCCATATATAGTTGTTGGGCATTCATATGGTGGATTATACGTTGATTATTTTGCTAGGAAGTATCCAAAGTTGATTAAAGGCGTGCTGATGGTTGACCCTCAGCCAAATAATTCTACATATTCAGACAAAATTATGAGCATTGTAAATATTGAGAGTTGGAGCACAGTCTCGAATCAAGAGTTGTATAGTAAATATAGTTATGATAATGCTAGAAAGCTACATTTAGATTCTGCTGCAGTAATATATTACCAATTGCGTGGATTTGAGCAAACAAAGCAACAAATAAATGAGCTGCCTCCTCTATCAAATGATATACCGCTTATTCTAGTTTCATCTTTACCGATGGAAAGTGCTAATCTGATTAAAGAGCCATGGCTTGAAAATCAGAAAGCATATTTAAATAAAAACCAACTCAGTCAAATTATTACTACAAATAGTGGACACTTTATTCAGTTAGATAATCCAAAGTTAGTCTGTGAACAGATTAAAAAGCTAGTAGATTAAAAGATTAAGGTTAAAAAGTAAGTAAATCGAAACCTTTCAGACGGTAAGCTTGGTATAATAATGTATAACATGTATTACATTGGCATTTTATAAAAGGTTATTATTATGTTGGCAATTAGACTTGATGCTGAAACCGAACAACGGTTAAACAATTTAGCAGCTCAGACACATAGGACTAAGTCATTTTATGTTAAACAAGCTTTACTTGAGTATTTAGATGACTTAGAGGATATTTATCTAGCTAAAAAAGAGTTAGAAGATATTAAAGCTGGACGTAGTGGCGTTGTCTCTTGGCAGGATGTAAAAGGCAAAGCTGGATTATAATGTGGGCGATAAATTTTTCTACAAAACCCGCGAAATTATTTGCTAAATTAGATAAACCTGTTCAACGACAAATTGCTGCTGAAATTGATAAAATATTAGCTTTAGAAAATCCGCGGCAACTTGGAAAAGCACTAAGCGGTGAGTTATCGGAATTATGGCGTTACCGTGCTGGTGATTATAGGATAGTTTGCGAAATCCAAGATAAAGTACTAACAATCTTGGTGGTTCGGGTAGCACATCGTAAAGACATTTACGGGTAAAGTAGGGTATTTTATCTTTTAGGATTATTAATGAAGAAAAAAGCTTTAAAATTTAATTTTGCCACCTTAATTTTTGCGGTCGGTGGAGTAATTGCACTGGGTTATTTTACTACCTACTGGTTTGCTGTAACCGATAATGCTTTTGTGGTTGAAAATATGACGCCAGTCTCATCGTCAGTGGGTGGGCATATTGAAGAAATTTATGCACAGAACGGGCAGCGGCTTAAAACCGGAGATCCGATTATGCTGATTCGCCCGGCAAAATATAAGCTTGAGTATGCAGGCGTTAAAGCGCAATATGATCAAGCTAAGATTGGCTTGGAGGTGCTCAAGAAAAGAATTGCCGTATCAACTTTAGACCTAAGAGCTGCACAAGATCAGCTAGATCGGATGAATTACGAGTATAAGCAGAAAAATGATAAAACTGTCAGTAAAGCCATCCCAGAAATTGAGCTCAAAACGCTGGAATACAATATCAAATCGCAAGTTAATGTCGTTGCTTCGTTAAAAGAACATATCGAACTTGAACAAACAGAATTAAAGCAAGCGCAAGTTGGCATTGCAACATTACGTGCCGCGGTCGATAAAGCCGCAATTGATTTAGAGGATACCATTATCCGCGCACCATCCGAGGGTTATATTCAAAATCTATATATGGGAGTTGGTACTTCGGCGGTACCTCATGTTGGCTTATTTAATTTTATTGATACTGCTACTACCTATATTCAGGCTAATTTAAATGAAACTGACTTAGCTAATGTTCATGCTGGCGATAAAGTATGGATTTTCCCACGGGCATATTTGGGACACAAAGTGTTTCATGGGGTAGTAATGTCAGATAACTGGTCGGTTGATCGGCAGCATATCTTACCGTTAAAAGAAACGCAATTTGTTTTTACCGATAATCATTGGTTAAATCTGCCACAACGCTTTCCGGTACAAATTAAAATTACTGATGTAGATGCTAGTAGCTATCCTTTGCGACCAGGGATGAGTGCATATATTTATATTTCAACTAAGTAATTGCCATGAGTATTGTTATGCGGCTAAATAACTGGCTGGATTGCTATGATCCATACTGGTATTCACGCCTGATGAGCTTAAAAATTGGCTATATCACAATAATATTGTTTATTGCCAATATGTTTCTATCTCCACCGTTGGCACCATTAGTAATGCTCTTAAGTGGTGCAGGAGTCTTGATTATTGAAATGCCAAGCATTAATGATTTAGATAAAAAAGATAATCTTTATTTAGCATACATTATCATTATTTGTCTGACCGTCGGTTTATTTTCGAGCTATGTCTATCTTAAAGCTTGGTTTATTGTAGTTGCATCTGGCTGGTGCTATATTCTGTATAACGCGCTTAAGAAAAAGCCAGAGTTATTTCCAATTGTTGGGGTAATTTTGATGCTCGGAATTATGTCTTTGGAAGGGTATAATAGCGGCAACTTTTTTGACATTCTCAATCGTTTGTTTTTTATCCTTGAATTTGCATTAATTGTCTTTTGGGCGCACAAATTTTTCCCCAACTTATATCATAAAATCTGGTTGGCAGCAACCATACGTAATTTAGCCAGCTTACAGCAAATGTTAACTAAAATAAGTGTTGATGGGGCGACTGTGGTGCTTAAGCATAATTTTAAGGCGCGCAATGTGGCTGCCCTTTTAAAGCGTAAAGTATATTATTCTGAATCAGTTCAACTAACTAATTTACTTGCTGAATATTATTTTTATGTAGCGGATTTGATTTTGAATAAAACAACACCATCGCCGGAACTAAATTTGATTGCCAATGATTTGGGATTATTGGAAAGCGCGATTCGCCAAAAAAGCATACTCAACCAGATTCATCATCCTAGGTCGTTGATTTATTCCTCACCTACGAGTAGTAAGCTTCGTCATAAATCGCCTACTATTATTTCGAATCAGTTTGAGTATAATGATTCTGCGCAATTTAACGGTTATCACAATCATCCTGATTTGGCGATACACAATGAACTTTTCCCACGACTTTATTACCACTGGAATAAAATATGCGCACACGTGAACAGTTAATTCAGTTACGGATTATCCATGTTACGGTTTTATTTGCGGTAGCATTGTTTATCTATCAATGGAGTCAATGGAGCGATGGGCTTTGGGTTCCGATTTCGGTGCTGGCAATCATTGGACCATTTCGCCCGGGGCTTACCATTAATAAAGCTAAACAGAGGGTTCTTGGGAGTATTGCCGGGCTCTTAATCAGCATTTTAGTTTGGTTTTTCATTCATTACAACTATAGTTTATTGGTAATTATTGCCTTGCTATTAGTTTGTGCCGTGGCTTTTACGGCACTACAAGAATACACCTATTTTATTATGCTGGTTAGCGTGATGTTGTGCGTTAATTTTGACTATATGAATTTATTTTTTAATAATGAAATTGTTTATATAGCTAATCGTGGAATGTGTGTGTTAACCGGGGTTTGTTTATGTCAGTTTTTTGAATATTTTGTATTTAAGCATAGCTACTCCAATGCTCAAGCACTAGTTGAAAAAGAGCAAATTAATGATCTGGTGATTAATACTTGGAACAGGATTAAGCAATTTACCCCTGGAGATAAAGAAGCTTCTATTGAATTAACCAAGTGTTTAGATGCATTATTACTCCGTCTTGAACAATTACGTGAGCTAAAAGAAAGTTGCCAATATAGTTATAGTGAGCAGCAGCAAACTCTACAGTTAATCGAACACTATGAACTAAAGCTGATTTCAAGCATTAATTGGATTAGTAGCTTGGGTGGCAAATTACTGTTTAATAAACAAATAGATTCGTTAGTTCTAGGTAAGGATAGATTTCTAGCTTCCGACCAGCTGTGCAATTAGCTGCTGTTCAATAAGTTTAACCAGAGATTTCCGTGGGAAATTCTTTCGAGTAACAATGCTTAGTGTGCGCGTTGGTTTTTTACTTGCGCTAAAGGGTTTAACTACTAAATTAGCGGGGAGGTTAATCTGAGCTATTTTAGGCAAAATGCTGACACCAATATTCATTTCAACCATATATTTAATTGTTTCGAGTGAGCTGGAAATAATTTGATTACTGATGTTGTTGGTGGCAACTGTGTTATTCTTGCATACCTGTAATACCTGATCGCGCAGACAATTTCCATTTCCCAATAATAAAAGAGTTTCATCGTTTAATACTTTAGGTAATATTTTAGCTTGCGTTGCCAGTTTATGTTTAGCTGAACAAATCAAGCTCAATTCATCCTGAAAAATCTCAGTTTGTTCCAACTCTGCTTCAGTAACTGGTGTGGCTAAAATAATAGCATCAAGTTCACCAGTTAGTAATTTCGCGGTTAATGTAGTGGTGAATCCTTCTTCCAGAATTAATTTTAACTCGGGTGCAAGCTTGATCGTATCGCGAACGAGTGACGGAAATAAGTATGGACCGATTGTTAAAATTGCACCAATGCGCAAAGGTTGACTATATGGGTTTTGATAGCTTAATGCCATTTCACGCATTTGTTGTGCTTCGCCCAAGATTTTTTTTGCTTGTTCAATGATCATATTGCCCGCAGGAGTTAGTAAAATCTGATGATTTTCACGCTCAAAAATACAAATTTCTAAGTTTTCCTCAAGCTTCTTAATCGCGATGGATAAGGTGGGTTGGGAAATAAAGCATCTTGCAGCAGCTTTGGCAAAGTGTTTTTCTTCAGCTAAAGCCAACAAATATTTAAGATCAGTTAGTGTGAAGTTTAACATTTGCACGGCTTAACAAATAATTAATTACAACGGCCTGTGAGCGATCAGAAAATTCTGCTAACTGTTCCGGTGTAGCGCTTACCTGATCACCTTTGAAACGATTGAGCAAGGTTACAGCAATCATAGTTGCTGGAATTTCAGCACGGTTACAAAATGCACCCATTGCACTTGACTCCATTTCAAAGTTACGAATGTCTAATGCGTGAATTTTTTGGAAAAATTCTTCACGCCATGCATGATCTTTACGCGCAGGCATAGCACCGTCATAGCGACATTGTCCAAGGTAAAAATCATCAGCAGCAATACTATTACCACTAATTATTGGAAATGATAAATTATCTGCTTGAGCAGCCAAGATCCGTTCAACCAAAGCATGGTTAAGATTCGTTGGTGTATCAATTCGTTGACCAAGCTCATAACTAGTGTAGTAAGGGGCAAGATTTGGCATATAGGCATTTTTAGTAACTACTACTGTTCCTGGTTCAACGCCGATGCCGCCCGAGGTACCAACTCGAATATATTCAAGCTCGTGACTACCCGCAAAGTAAAGTACTTTGGTTACCGCATGTAATAGAGCATCAATAGTAACATTACCCATACCATGTGAAACGGATAAAATATTACCAACGCGATACACCGCATAATCGCTAGTGTTTACTAAGTTTACTGGTTTGAAGAAGCGAGAATCAAATTTTAAAACTTTATCAGCTAATTTACGAGCCAAAACTTCGGCGCGCTTGCTGCTTCCTTGCATTATTACATAATTTATGCCACTAAATTGCTCAAGCGTTTGCTGATTTAGCTTAATATCAAAAAGATATAAATGTTTTTCTGACTTATTTTTTAGACTAGGATTAATTTTCATTAGATGACCTCTTGATTATAAAGTCGTAATTAGTAAATTAGAGAGTATTTTACTGGCAGTAACCATGATAGGCGATACCTGGGTTTGGTCTGCGCTGACCAAAGGTTCTTGATCATTGTCGCATAACCTATCTACAATGATTGGTAAAATCATTGTAGCAGGGATATCCATATTTTTGCAAAATGCAGTAAAACAAGCCGACTCCATATCAATCGCTTTAACACCCGCTTCATGAGCTTGTTGTAGGTAAGCATCACGCTGTGCTTTATTAAATGAGGGGGTAATTGCGCCATTTAAACGAGCTTGTCCCTCATAGAAATTAGCTGATGACAAAACCTTGCCATTTATAATGCTGCCATTGTCTCTATTGGCAGCTATCAATTTGTTGGTCAGATCTGGCTTCATTTGGGTTGAATAGGTATAGTATTCGCCAAATTCAATATTTTTCCATTCCGGTTTCAATTCAGGAGATAATGCTTCGCTGGCAATTATGACCTTACCCTCGTTAACTCCTATTCCTCCCGCAGGACCTACTCGATAAAAGTTAAAGTCAGTAGCACCAGCATGAAAGAGTAATTTAGTGATTTCATTCAGGCAAATTAGCATTGAAGGAAATCCGACGCCGTGAGAGACTACCAAAGTATGCGCTACTTTGTGCAGGTGGTAGCGTTCATCCTTAGCAATAACTTCGCAATGAATTTTTATATCATTGATTCCGTAAAATTCACTAGTCAGCAAATCACTGATTTGATCTGATGATGCGAATGAACGCGTGAAAACTACATGCTTAATTGCTCCAAATTGTGCTTTTAGATCCATTGTAGTATCTAAGCCTAAATGATAGAGGTAATCAATGTCAAGTTTTTGAAATTCTGTACTTAATTTGGTATTATCCATTATTTATTTTTCCTTTGGACTTTGCGTAAACATAAAGACCAGTCAGCAAAGTCCAGATCAACATTAGTCCAAAGCCACCAAATACTTTAAAGTTTACCCAATTGGCTTCACTAAAATTAAAGGCAATCAGAAGATTTAAAACTCCCATAGCAAAAAAGAACCCAACCCACATCAAATTAACTTGATTCCAGATTTTATCTTCAAGCTCAAGCTGCTCTTTTAGCAATAACTTGATTCCATTTTTGCCCATCTTGGCCGAAATGAAAAGAGTCACTCCAAATATCCAGTATAGCATTGTGGGTTTTAGCATGACGAAGGTTTTATTGTGCAGCGCAACAGTTAAACCGCCAAAAACGGTAATTAAAATCGTGCTAATCCAAGTATTTTTGCCAATTTTTTTATAGATAAGCTGATATAAACCAAGTTGAACCCAACTGGCAATAATGCAGACTAACGTTGCGCTAAAGATATTTTTAGTAAAGTAGTAAACCGCAAAAAAAGCGATTAAAGGAAACATTTCAAATAACATATTATTTTGCATTTAACACCCAAGTAATTTTTAAATATAGTTTATAGACTCACAGTATTTGATTCCTAGCCGCAAAGGATTGATAAAAAAGACGACGCAGTGTAGTAGCTTAGAACTACATAAGGAGTCTTTTTTGAAATCCGCCAAAGTCCAAGATTCAAAGACGAAGAGTGGATTTGCTCTAGACATTTTTGTATGCAGAGCCTTACGATTTTGATTGATATCCGGCCTAGACTAGGCTCAATCGTGGTAAATTATACTGGATTTTAGTCATTGAATTTAAAATATTTGGCTTAGATGCGCAATGATTCCATGCTAAAATCATGGTGGATAAACGTTTATCGGAGATTAAGCGCATGGAAAAGTTAATTGTAGCCAACTGGAAGATGAATGGTGAACTGTCTAAAGTAAATGCTGATTTGGGTTATTATGCTCATCTGCCACAAACTAATAAGTCTAATATAATTCTGGCATTGCCTTATCTGTATATAGTTTGGGCTAAGCAAAAGCTTTTAGTCAATTCGCATATTAAGATTGCAGCGCAGGATTTGAGCCACTATCGTAATTGTGGAGCTTATACAGGTAAGATAAATGGGAGCATGCTTAAAGATGCAGGGGTTGATTATGTAATCATTGGTCACTCAGAACGTAGAACGCTGATGGGTGAAAATGGTGCGATTTTAATTCATAAAGTACGTAATGCTCTTGATAGTAAGTTGGTTCCAATTTTTTGCGTTGGTGAACCGCTTAGTGCGCGCGAAGATGGAAGTTACCTACAATTTGTTGAATTACAATTATCTGGTCTGGAAGAAATTGAGCAGATAAAGGAAATTATAATCGCCTATGAACCATGCTGGTCGATAGGTACAGGTAAAGTAGCAACCTTGGAGCAGATTGCCGAAGTGATTGCTTTTATCAATCGCTATATGCAAAAGCGCTTCAATTATGCTAAAATAACGCTTTTGTACGGTGGTAGTGTTACTAGTCAGAATGCAGGGGAAATCCTGAGTATTCCTAGTGTCGGTGGTGTACTAGTAGGCGGAGCATCACTTAAAGTAGCTGATTTTACAGCTATCTGTGAGCAAATCTAGCTGCTAAGTTGTTGATTTAAAAAATTTTATTGATTTGTGAGTTTTATGGAAATCTTAAATACCCTCTTGTGGATTGTGATGATTATATCAGCGGTTGCGATTGTTATTTTGGTGCTATTGCAACAAGGTAAAGGTGCGGATGCTGGTGCTACGTTTGGTTCTGGAGGTTCGTCTTCGTTGTTTGGAGCCTCAGGGTCAGCCAATTTTTTGAGTCGTGCAACAGCAATTTGTGCCGCGGTGTTTTTTGCCGCAACACTAACTTTGGTGGTTACTTCAAGTAAAGGTAAGGTTGGTGATTTAGGTGTTATGGCAAATATGAGTAGCATGAATGGTAAAACTGTTGCCAGTAAAGCTATTGCTAGTCAGCCTCTACATGCAGTGAATGCAAGTGCGCCGGCTAAAAAATCCGGAAATCAAATTCCTGAATAATAAAAGTTTAATGCCGACGTGGTGAAATTGGTATACACGCTACCTTGAGGTGGTAGTGGTCGTGAGGCTGTGTGGGTTCGAGTCCCGTCGTCGGCACCATTTTAGAGTTTTTTGAGGACATTTTATGGTCGCAAGTTTATATTTCCCGATTTTATTTTTTATGCTATTAGCTTGCTTGATGGGGTCGGCAATGATGATTGCTGGGCGTGTTTTGGGGCGTCATAAACCAGATATCCAAAAAAACTCTCCCTATGAGTGCGGTTTTGAGGCATTTGAAGATGCTCGGGTTAAATTTGATGTTCGCTATTATTTAATTGCGATTCTTTTTATTTTATTTGATCTGGAAATTGCATTTCTACTTCCTTGGGCATTAGTGTTTAAAGTTCTAGGGATGTATGGATTTATTGTGATGTCAATCTTTCTGGCTATTTTAATTGCCGGATTTATTTATGTTTGGAAAAAAGGAGCGCTAGAGTGGGAATAGATGGCGTATTAAAAGAAGGCTTTGTTACCACCACTGCTGATAAGCTGATTAACTGGGCGCGTACTGGCTCATTGTGGCCAATGACCTTTGGTTTGGCTTGTTGCGCAGTTGAAATGATGCATATTGGTGCAGCGCGTTATGACTTAGATCGCTTTGGGGCGGTCTTTCGTCCGTCCCCTCGTCAATCTGATGTCATGATTGTGGCTGGTACCTTATGTAATAAAATGGCACCGGCGCTACGTAAGGTTTATGATCAAATGCCCGAGCCGCGTTGGGTAATTTCAATGGGTTCTTGTGCCAATGGTGGTGGTTATTATCACTATTCTTACTCAGTAGTTCGTGGTTGTGATCGTATTGTGCCAGTAGATATTTATGTGCCAGGTTGTCCACCCGCTGCTGAAGCGTTGATGTATAGCATTATTCAGTTGCAAAATAAAATTCGCCGTGAGTCAACGATTGCGAGAAAGAGTGCTTGATGAAAAAGATTGAACAACTTGAATTGGCGCTTAGCGAAATTGTTGGTGGGATTTATAGTAATTTATATAAATTCAAAGATCAGGAAATTACCCTTGAAGTTACTCCTGAGCGTCTAATTGAACTAATGACTATACTTGCTAAAGATAAAAGTCTGGCATTTGTACAGTGCCAAGATGTTTGTGGTGTTGATTATTTAACCTACAAAGACCAGCAAGACGAAAAACCTGCAGATGCGTTACGCTTTGCAGTGGTGTACCATTTGCTGTCACTTAAGCATAACTGGCGGGTGCGGGTTAAATGTTTTGCGACAAATAATGAGTTTCCGGTTGTACCATCAGTTTTGGATATCTGGAGCTCGGTGAATTGGTTTGAACGTGAAGCTTTTGATATGTATGGGATTATTTTTGATGGGCATCCGGATCTGCGGCGGATTTTGACTGACTATGGATTTATCGGGCATCCCTTTAGAAAAGACTTCCCTCTATCTGGTTATATGGAAATGCGTTATGACGAAGAGCAAAAACGCGTAATTTATCAGCCAGTTACTATTGAACCGCGTGAAATTACACCGCGCATTATTCGTGAGGAGCACTACGGTGGCAGAAATTAAGAACTACACCCTGAACTTTGGACCTCAACATCCATCGGCTCATGGTGTATTGCGTTTAGTTTTGGAGCTTGATGGTGAGGTAATCCAGCGTGCAGATCCCCATATCGGTCTGTTGCATCGCGGAACTGAAAAATTAGCTGAACATAAAACCTATCTACAAGCGTTACCGTATATGGATCGTTTGGATTATGTTTCTATGATGTGTAATGAGCATGCTTATTGTCTTGCTGTTGAACGCCTAACCGGTGTTGATGTGCCTGAGCGTGCTCAATATATCCGGGTGATGTTTGCCGAAATTACTCGTATTCTAAACCATTTAATGTGGATTGGTGCGCATGCGCTAGATATCGGTGCCATGGCAGTATTTTTGTATGCTTTCCGTGAGCGTGAAGACTTAATGGATTGCTATGAAGCTGTTTCTGGTGCGCGGATGCATGCGGCGTATTTTCGTCCGGGTGGTGTATATCGTGATTTACCTGAAACTATGCCACAATATACAGAATCAAAAATTAGAACTAAAAAACAATTAGCTGCACGGAATAAAACTCGTCAGGGTAGTTTATTGGATTTTATTGCTGATTTTGCCAAACGTTTTGATGGCTGTGTTGATGAATATGAAACGCTTATTACCGATAATCGGATTTGGAAACAACGGACAGTTGATATTGGTGTGGTAACTGAAGAGCGCGCACTTAATTTAGGTTTCTCTGGTCCAATGTTACGCGGTTCTGGTGTTGCTTGGGATTTACGCAAAAAACAACCTTATGATGTTTATGCTAAAATGGATTTTGATATTCCAGTTGGTAAAGGTGGCGATTGCTACGACCGTTACTTGGTGCGGGTTGCTGAGATGCGTGAATCTAATAAAATAATTAAACAGTGTGTAGCTTGGCTGAGAGATAACCATGGCCCAGTGATTACAGATGATCACAAAGTAGCACCCCCAAGTCGTGAACAAATGAAACATGGAATGGAAGATTTAATTCATCACTTTAAATTATTTACCGAAGGAATGAGAGTTCCTGAAGGTGAGGTTTATGCTGCGGTGGAGCATCCTAAAGGTGAGTTTGGAGTTTATATGGTTTCAGATGGAGCAAATAAACCTTATCGCTTAAAAATTAAAGCGCCAGGTTATGCACATTTGGCGGCTTTAGATGAAATGAGCCGCGGGCATATGATTGCCGATGTGGTAGCAATTATTGGAACGCAAGATATTGTATTTGGTGAGGTGGATAGATAATGTTATCGCTTGAATCATTAAAACAAATTGATGTTGAATTAGCCAAATATCCGGCAGAACGTAGCCGTAGTGCCATTATGGCAGCATTAAGAATTGCTCAAACTGAGCTTGGCTGGTTATCAACTGACACAATTGCTTATGTTGCGGATTATGTAAAAATTCCAGCGACACAAGCCATGGAAGTTGCAACATTTTACGGTATGTATAATTTAAAACCAGTGGGCAAATATAAATTAGCGGTATGTACCAATCTACCGTGTGCATTGCGTGGCGGGGTTAATACTGTAGAATACCTATTGGACAAATTAAATATTGCCAAATTAGGCGGAACTAGCGCAGATGGCAAATTTACCGTTATAGAAGCAGAGTGCCTTGGTGCATGTGGTGATGCGCCAGTGTTGTTATTGAATAATCATAAAATGTGCAGTTTTATGACGCCTGAAGCGATTGATAAACAGCTAGCAGAGTTAGTCTAAGTGTTAAAGTTAGTTGTTCTTCTTACTCTATCAGTTACAGGTGCGCTATGCTATGCGTTGGATGGGTTTTATGTCGGCGGAGGCGTGGCGTTAAACCAAACTTCTTCAGATGATATATATAAAACTTATTATGCAGCAAATGGATCGGGTAGCGCGGTTGGTTCATATTTAGGTAATCAGAATAAGGATTCGGTTGGAACCTATTTTAACGGTGGTTAACAGTTTAATGATTATTTTGCGACTGAGGTTAATTTCTTATGGTCAAATAATCAGGTGTACCAGCCATCACCTCAGGATACTGGGAATAAGACTTTTTTGGGCTCACAAAATTTATTTGCAGTGAATGCATTGTTTTTGTATCCTTTTACCGATTGGTTTGATCTAAAAATACGAGGTGGTGTTGCTTTTGAGCGCGCCACCATGACTGACTATGTTGGTAGTCCCATGACAGATGGTTTCACTTCTGTATTAGGTATTGGCGGAGCTTTTTATATTTTTAAACATATTTCTTTAGATCTAGATTATATAAATTATGGCTTATTATTACCGCTAAATTTACATTATAATGCAAATGGTAATAATGTTGTTGGTGGTAATCCGCCGACTAATGCTGCAACAGTAGAAAATAATGATTTAGTATTAAGTATAAATTATCATTTTTAATCGAAGTTTATTGCAATAATAGTATTAGAGTTTTGGAGCATTTATGGCAATTTTTGAAAAAGGCGTAATTTTCGCCGATGTTGACACTAGTGATTCTGACTGTTGGCGCTTAGATGAATATCTAAAACGTGGTGGATACCAGGCGTTAAAGAGAATCTTAGCGCAAAAGGTTACACCAGAAGAAGTAATTAATGAAATGAAAACTTCTGGATTACGTGGTCGCGGTGGTGCAGGATTTCCAACTGGTCTGAAGTGGAGCTTTATGCCCCGTACCATGCCAGGTCAAAAATACATTATGTGTAATAGCGATGAGGGTGAGCCTGGTACGTTTAAAGATCGGGATATCCTAAACTTTAATCCGCATGCGGTGATTGAAGGGATGATTATTGCAGGTTATTCAATTGGTGCATCTGTTGGTTATAATTATATCCATGGTGAAATTTTTGAAATTTACCAAAAATTTGAAGAGGCATTAGCAGAAGCGCGCGCGGCGAATTTATTAGGTAATAATATTTTAGGTTCTGGTTTTGATTTTGAATTACACGGGCATCATGGTTATGGTGCTTATATCTGTGGTGATGAGACTGCCTTGTTAAATTCAGTTGAAGGTCGTAAAGGTCAACCACGGTTTAAACCGCCATTTCCTGCTGGGCATGGTCTATACGGTAAACCAACGACAATTAATAATACCGAGTCTTTGGCTTCGGTGCCATTTATTTTACGTGATGGTGGTCAAACCTTCATGGATCAAGGTATCCCAAATAATGGTGGTACTAAGCTTTTCTCAGTGTCAGGTCATGTAGAACGTCCAGGAAATTTTGAAGTTCCTCTAGGTACGCCGTTTAGTAAATTGCTCGAGATGGCTGGCGGTATGCGTGGCGGTAAGAAATTAAAAGCTGTTATCCCTGGTGGTTCATCTGCTCCGCTATTACCCGCGGATATCATGATGGAATGTACCATGGATTATGATTCAATTGCTAAAGCTGGCTCGATGCTTGGTTCTGGAGCCGTAATTGTGATGGATGAAGATGTTTGTATGGTAAAAGCCTTAGAGCGCTTATCATATTTTTATCACGAAGAGAGCTGTGGACAATGTACACCTTGTCGTGAGGGTACTGGCTGGTTATATCAAATTGTTCATCGAATTGAAACCGGTCATGGACGAGCTGGTGACCTCGAATTATTGGATAGTATTGGTAATCAAATGGCTGGGCGCACAATTTGTGCTTTATCTGATGCCGCGGTATTTCCTGTACGAAGCTTTACCAAACATTTCAGGCATGAGTTTGAGTATCATATCGAACACGGTAAATGTCTGGTAAATCACCGCTGGTGCTAATTATATTAACAGGAAAAAGTAATAATGATTGAATTTGAATTAGATGGTAAGACCGTCAGTGCCAAGCCAGGTTCAACGATACTTGAAGTGGCATTGCAAGAAGGGAAATATATTCCGCATTTTTGCTACCATAAAAAATTATCGATTGCCGCAAATTGCAGAATGTGTCTGGTAGAAGTTGAAAAAGCACGTGGTCCGGCACCAGCCTGTGCCACACCAATTACTGAAGGTATGAAAGTACATACTTGTTCTAAAATGGCAGTTGAAGCACAGCAAGGTGTGATGGAGTTTTTATTAATTAACCATCCTCTGGATTGTCCAATCTGTGATCAGGGTGGCGAGTGCCAGTTACAAGATTTGGCAGTTGGTTATGGTCGCAGCGCAAGTCGCTTTGAGGAAGATAAGCGTGCTGTGACTGATAAAGACCTTGGTCCATTAGTTAAGACTACTATGACCCGTTGTATTCACTGCTCACGCTGCGTGCGCTTTACTGATGAGATTGCTGGCTTTCAGGAATTAGGTATGAGCTACCGTAATAATCACGTTGAAGTGATGCCATTTATTGGTAAAACAGTTGATAGTGAGTTATCGGGTAACATTATTGATATTTGTCCAGTTGGAGCTTTGACTTCCAAACCATTTAGAGATACTGCACGTTCATGGGAATTATCGCGTCGTAAATCAATATCGCCACATGATGCTTTGGGTAGTAATATTCAGGTACATATTGATAAATACCATAAAGTAGTCCGGGTATTACCGTTGGAAAATGAAGCATTAAATGAATGCTGGTTATCTGATCGTGATCGCTTTAGTTATGAGGGCTTATACCATGAAGAGCGTCTTACACAAGCAATGATCAAGCAAGATGGTAAATGGATTAAAGTTGATTGGGAAACCGCACTTAATTACGCGGCGAAAAGTATCAATGGTGTCAAAATGGATCATGGTAGCGATGCAATTGGCGTGCTTGCTTCAGCAATTTCAACTACCGAAGAATTACATTTATTACAAAAAATGATGCGTGGCATTGGAGTTAGCAATCTTGATTATCGCCTTGAGCAGCAGGACTTTAGTTTGGATGGTAAGCAAGAAGGTACTAATTATCTTGGCAGCAGTGTTACTGATTTTGTAGCAAATAAATCAATCTTAGTTGTTGGTAGCATGCTTCGTGAAGAACAGCCCTTATTGACACAGCGTTTACGTCAGGCTGCAAAACATGAGTGCGAGTTACATCTGATTAACTTAAAGCAAGAAGATGTTAAAATTGAACTAAGTTCACAACTGACAGTTGATCCGCGTAAATTTGCTTATACATTAGGACAAATCTTAAAAGCAGCTTGTCAAATTAGTGGGAAAACTACGACTATTGATTTAGCACAAGTTGAAGTGTGTGATAAAACTAAAGCTATTGCGGAAAGTTTATTAAAGTACAATGGACATATCGTATTGGGTAGAATTGCACGCTCTCTAACGGATTATGCACAATTATTAGTTTTGAGTAACGAAATTGCTAGTGTAGTTGCTGGGAAGAGTGGTATTTTACCAAATCTTGCCAATGAACTAGGTGCTCAATTGGTTGGTTTTATACCATATCGTGCCGCATTCAATGGTTACTTTACTAAGGGTCTTAATGCTAGTCAAATGCTTGAGAACCAACGTAAAGCCTACGTATTACTGAATACTGAGTTAGAGCGTGATGCGTATAATACACAGTTAGCATTGGCTGCGTTAAACAAGGCTAAAACCGTTATAGTTATGTCGGCTTATATTAATGAAGATATGTTGCAATATGCTGATGTGATTTTACCGGTTACACCATATACGGAAACGGCAGGTTCTTATGTTAATATGCAAGGGACTTGGCAAACGTTTAATGGGGTAACTCGCCCGCTTGGTGATGCAAAACCAGCATGGAAAGTTATTCGGGTATTAGCAAATAAATTTAATTTGGATGGTTTTGAACAAGATAGTATTGAAGATGTCCGTTCTGAGTTAACTGGCTTGAAAGATACTAGCAGCTATTTGAACAATAGTACAAAATTTGATTCATTTGCAGTTGGCTTGCCAAAAATCTCTGGTTTAATTCGTTTTGGTGTGACTGGAATTTATAGTGGTGATAGCATTGTGCGTCGTTCCGCTTCACTGCAACAAACAGCATTGGCAAAATTACCAGTATTAACTTTAAGTAGTGAATTGGCAACTAAGCTAAATCTGGCTAATGGTAATGAGGCTGTAGTTAAGCAATCGCATGCGCAAAATAGATATAACGTTACAGTGTCTGAGCAGTTAGCCAGTGATGTTGTACTGTTGGCAAAAAATCATGATAGTATCAATTTTGCCGGTAGCTATGATGCTATTGAAATTAACGCGTAGTAAGGGTAGTCAAATATGATGGATTTATTACAACATTATTTAGGCCATGATTTGGGCTACGCCGTGTGGTACCTGATTAAGGCAGTTATTGTGATTGTGCCGTTAACATTGGTCGTGGCGTACGTTACTTTAGCTGAACGTCGGATTTTGGGTTTCATGCATGCGCGGATTGGTGCTAACCGGGTAGGTCCGCAAGGGATGTTACAGCCTTTTGCTGATTTACTGAAATTTGTCTTTAAAGAGATTATTATTCCAGCTAAAGCATCAAAAGCGGTATTCTTTTTAGCTCCTGCGGTAATTTTAATTTGTGCCTTGGCGACTTGGGCAGTAGTACCCTTTAGCCCTGAACTTTACTTTACCAATGTAAACGCTGGTGTACTCTATGTTACCGCAATTGGTTCATTGGGAGTTTATGGAATCATCTTAGCCGGTTGGGCAGGGAATTCTAAATACTCGTTCTTAGGTGGTATTCGCGCAACGGCACAAATGATTTCTTATGAACTAGCTATGGGTTTTGCGCTACTTGGTGTAATTATGATTTCAGGTAGTTTAAACTTTATTGATATCGTCAATAGCCAAGCTGGTGGACGTTTGGCTGGCTCAATTTTATCGTGGAATTGGATCCCTTTATTTCCAATGTTCTTGATTTATTTGATTTCAGGTGTTGCCGAAACTAATCGTGCCCCATTTGACGTGTGCGAGGGTGAATCAGAAATTGTTGCCGGGTTCCATGTCGAGTATTCAGGTACGCCATTTGCATTATTTATGTTAGCTGAGTACGCTAGTATGATTTTGGTATCAGCTTTAACTGTGATTATGTTCTTAGGTGGTTGGCTGTCTCCATTCCCGCAAAGTTGGGGTATTTTGGGGCAGCACTCTATGGCATGGTTAGTGGTTAAAGTTTTAATCTTGTTATTTGGCTTTATTTGGTATCGTGCGACATTCCCACGTTATCGTTATGACCAAATTATGCGTTTGGGTTGGAAAGTATTCTTACCAATTACTTTGGTGTGGATTTTTGTGCTTGGCGCGTGGATGGTCTCCCCGCTTAGTATTTGGCAATAAGGATACATACAATGAAAAGATTTTTTAAGACCTTCTTTTTAACTGAGTTATTCAAAGGAATGGCGGTTACCTGGCGCGTAATGTTGCGACCAAAGCCAACTATTTTTTATCCAGAAGAAAAAACTCCGTTATCACCACGTTTTCGGGCATTACATGCATTGCGCCGCTACCCTAATGGAGAAGAGCGTTGTATTGGTTGTAAATTATGCGAGGCAGTATGCCCGGCATTAGCAATTACAATTGATATTCATGAGCGTGATGATGGCACACGCCGTACTACCCGTTATGATATTGATTTGACCAAATGTATTTTCTGCGGCTTTTGTGAAGAGGCTTGTCCGGTAGATGCAATTGTTGAAACTCCGATCCATGAGTATCATGGCGAAAAACGCGGGGATTTATTTTACACTAAAGAAATGCTGTTAGCCATTGGCGATGAATACGAAAGTATTATTGCAAATGCTAAAACTGCAGATCATAAATATCGCTGATAAGAGGTCGTACAATGGATGTAACTAGCGTTTTATTTTATGTGTTTTCCGCAATACTGCTAATTAGTGGTCTGCGGGTAATCACTGCCAAAAATCCAGTGCACGCTGCACTATTCTTGGTATTAGCTTTTATTAATGCCAGCTGTCTATGGATGATGCTGGGGGCTGAGTTTTTGGCTTTGACCTTGATCTTGGTTTATGTTGGTGCAGTAATGGTATTGTTCCTCTTTGTGGTAATGATGCTGGATGTTGATCTTGAAGCAATCCGCAAGGGATTTTGGAAAAATTTCCCATTAGCCTTGGTTTTGGGGGTAGTTGTTTTGATTGAAATGTTATTGGTGGTACTAAGAAATCCATTAATAACTACAGCAGTTAATGCTGATCCAGCTACTAATATCAGCAATTCAAATAAACTAGGGTGGGTTTTATATACCCAATATTCTTACCCCGTTGAGTTAGCTTCAATGGTGCTGTTATTAGGTTTAGTTGTGGCAGTTGCTCTAACTTTACGAAAATCGGAAAAAGCTGCAAAATATCAAAATATTAATAAACAGGTGGCAACTGATAGTAAAACTCGCTTCACCATGGTTAAAATGGATTCTGAAGTCGAAGATAAAGGAGATGCACAATGATTGGAATGACTCATTATTTGGTTTTATCGGCAATCTTGTTTGCTTTGTCGGTGATGGGTATTTTCCTTAACCGTAAAAATATCATTGTAGTCTTGATGTCAATTGAATTGATGCTCTTAGCGGTTAATTTCAACTTTATTACCTTTTCGTCTTTTTTGCATAATGTTGCCGGACAAATTTTTGTATTTTTTACTCTAACGGTGGCAGCGGCAGAGGCGGCAATTGGTTTAGCAATATTGATTATCTTATTCCGTAATTTGAGATCTATCAATGTGCAAGACATGGATCAACTTAAAGGCTAACAGGGGAGCGCTATGACTGAAATGAATTTATATTTAACGATTATTTTATCGCCCTTGCTTGCTTCAACGATAGTTGGTTTGTTTGGCTTCGCATTAGGGAAAAAAATTAGTCATTCATTGACTATTTTAGGAGTGTTAATCTCAACTATTGGTTCTTATTGTTTATTAAACAAGGTTCTTAATGGTGGCTTGACTTATGATGGTCCATTATATACTTGGTTAACCGTTGGTAGTCAATCATATTCAGTAGGGATTTTGGTTGATAGCTTAACTGCAACTATGTTGACTATTGTAACCTCAGTTTCATTGATGGTACATATTTATACCATTGGCTATATGGAACACGAAGAGGGTTACGAGCGTTTCTTTAGCTATATCTCATTGTTTACTTTCATGATGATAATGCTGGTAATGGCAAATAACTTCATCCAACTGTTCTTTGGTTGGGAAGGTGTTGGTTTAGTTTCTTATTTGTTGATTGGTTTTTACTTCCAACGTGAATCGGCTACTTTTGCCAATTTGAAAGCCTTTTTGGTTAACCGGATTGGTGACTTAGGTTTCTTATTGGGAATTGGTTTAGTTCTAGCTTATTTTGGTACGTTAAATTACGCTGAAGTATTTGCCAAATTACATGAAATTTCTGGTGTAACATTCTTAAATACTGGTTGGAACGCGATTACGGTTATTTGCTTATTACTATTTGTTGGTGCAATGGGTAAATCAGCCCAGTTTCCGTTACATGTTTGGCTACCAGATTCAATGGAAGGTCCGACACCAATTTCAGCATTAATCCATGCGGCAACGATGGTAACGGCTGGTATTTTTATGGTGGCACGTTTATCACCAATGTATAATATGTCAGAAACGGCATTGTCGTTTATCGCAATTATTGGGGCAATTAACGCCTTATTCCTTGGCTTACTTGGCTTAATTCAAAATGATATTAAACGGGTTGTCGCGTATTCAACTCTATCTCAACTTGGTTATATGGCGGTTGCACTAGGTTGCGGGGCGTACTCAGTTGGTATCTTCCACCTGATGACACATGCTTTCTTTAAAGCGCTATTATTCCTGGCTGCTGGTTCAGTAATTGTTGCTATGCATCACGAACAAGATATGCGTAAAATGGGTGGCTTATGGAAATATATGCCAATCACATACGTTGTAACTATTATTGGTAATCTGGCGTTGGCAGGGGTTCCTCCTTTTGCGGGCTTTTTCTCTAAAGATATGATTTTGGATGCAGCATCAAATGCACATGAACATCATATGTTTGGTAGTTCGTTTGTAGTATTCTGTGTCTACGCAGCCGTATTTGTGACTGCATGTTATAGCTTCCGTCAATTATTTATGACTTTCCATGGTAAAGAGCGTTTCCGTGAAGTTCATCATGATGATCATGGACATGATAGCCATGACGATCACGGTGGTCATGGGCATAGTGAGCCTAAAGAGTCACCATGGGTAATAACATTACCGTTGGTATTATTAGCAATTCCATCGGTGATTATCGGTTGGTTAGCCTTTGATAAATTTGTTCCGGGTGAATTCTTTAGTGGTGCAATTTACAATGCGCAATTCTTTGCTGAAGAAATTATTAAAGATCCGATTACGCCGATTGCGATGATGGCGCATAGTTTACATCAACCACCAGTGTACTTAGCCTTGGCTGGTATTATTGCGGCGTTTATTGCTCATAAATCTCCAGCCTTTGTTGCGGTGATTAAGACTATCTTTAAGCCGGTGATTTTTGTAATGGAACGTAAATATTTCATGGATGATTTATTCATCAATATCTTAGCTCCAATTGGGCGTGGTCTGGGTAAGATATTATGGTCAATCGGTGATATATTGTTAATTGATGGTTTGATTGTTAATGGTTCGGCAAGAGTTATTGCTGTATTTGCCAAGATTTTCCGTCGGGCACAAACTGGATATGTTAATAGCGCTGCTACCTATATGGTTTTAGGTGTGCTGATCTTATTAACGTTCTGTACCGGTTTAATTCTACACTAAGGGTGAAAAGAGAATGATGAGCTATTTATTAAGTTTAACAATATGGACGCCAATAGTTTTTGGTTTCATTACCTTAGCGTTTAATAAAAATGATTGTATGGCGCGCTATGTGGCGTTATTGGGTTCGTTAATTGCATTAGTGTTTTCGCTAATAGTTTTCCAAACCTTTGATCCACAACAAACTGCAATGCAGTTCAGTGAAAATTATGCTTGGGTACCAAGCCTGAATATTAACTATCACCTAGCGGTTGATGGTATTTCAATGCCATTTGTAATGTTAAATAATTTCATTACGGTATTGGTGGTGCTGGCTGGATTTAAAGTTATCAAACAAAAAGTTGCACTATATAATGCAATGTTTTTAATGATGACTGGTTTTATTAGTGGTTCTTTCTGTGCGCTAGATGCGGTTTTATTCTATGTATTCTTTGAAGCAATGCTGATTCCGATGTATTTAATTATCGGGGTATGGGGTAGCACTAATCGGGTTTATGCGGCGATTAAGTTTTTCTTATATACCTTGATTGGTTCGCTATTGATGTTAGTGGCATTGATTTATTTGTATAACCAAGCTAAGGGTAGTTTCGAAATTTTTGATTACTATCGTTTGCCACTGGCAATGAATGTACAGATTCTAATTTTTATTGCATTCTTTTTATCGTTTGCAGTAAAAGTCCCAATGTGGCCATTACATACCTGGTTACCAGATGCCCATCCGGAAGCGCCAACTGGTGGTTCGATGGTGCTGGCAGCGATTACACTTAAAATTGGTGGTTATGGTTTCCTGCGTTTTATTTTACCGATTGTACCAGATGCGTCTCGTGAATTAGCTGGGGTAATGGTAGTATTGTCATTGATCGCAATTGTATACATTGGTTTGGTGGCGTTAGTTCAAAAAGATATGAAAAAATTAGTGGCTTACTCTTCGATTTCTCATATGGGTTTTGTGACGTTAGGTTGTTTCCTGTTTGTCGGAGCTAACCTGAACACTTGGGCTCTGGAAGGTGCAATTACGCAAATGATTTCGCATGGTTTTGTATCTGCAGCAATGTTCTTTTGTATCGGTGTAATGTATGATCGCGTTCATTCGCGGAATATTGCAGATTATGGTGGTGTGGTAAATAAAATGCCCGTGTTCGCAGCCTTCTTTATGTTATTTGCAATGGCTAATTCTGGTTTACCTGGTACCTCTGGATTCGTTGGTGAATTTATGGTGATTATGGGGGCTGTTCAGACTAATTTTATTGCGGCTATCTTAGCTGGTGTAACTTTAATCTTAGGTGCAGGTTATACCTTGTGGATGTACAAACGGGTGGTCTTTGGTGCGGTAGCAAATTCACATGTGGCTGAAATGAATGACGTTAGCAAACGTGAGTTTTTGATTTTAGCATTATTAGCAGTTGCAGTATTAGTTATGGGTATCTATCCAGATCTATTTGTAGCAAAAATGCATGCCAGCGTGGGTCATTTAATTAACCAAGTTGCGCAGAGCAAAATTTAAGCATAGGGGCGAAAAAAGATGACTTATCCAAATTTGATTCCGGTATTACCAGAATTATTCATGGCGTTTATGATTATAGTATTGCTCTTGGCTGATGCTTTCACATCTGAGTCGCAAAAAGGTGTTAATCTTGTATTAACAATGGTTGCACTTATTGGATGTTTTGCTTTGCAAAAATATGTCGATCATGGTGTGACTGAGTTAACCTTTAATAATATGTTTATTTTAGATAATCTGGCTATGGGAACTAAGATGTTTACCTATCTGTTTTCATTTGTTGCGGTGTTATATATTAAACGTTATGTTAGTGATAAAAAATACCAAAGTGGAGAATTTTACGCAATTTTCTTATTTTCGGTACTTGGTATGATGGTAATGATTTCTGCTGATAATATGTTAATTTTATATGTTGGTTTAGAGTTATTCTCATTAGCGTTGTATGGTTTGATTGCGCTTTATCGTGATAATGTGCGTGCAACTGAAGCCGCAATGAAGTATTTTATCTTGGGCGCGCTAGCGTCAGGAATCTTACTTTATGGTATTTCTTTTGTTTATGGCGCAACTGGCGGACATTTACAATTGGAAGATGTTTTGCGTGCAATGTTAAGCCTTGGCGATAATAATACAGGTTTAATGACCTTTGGCTTGGTATTTATTGTTGCTGGTTTAGTGTTTAAGCTTGGTTTGGTTCCCTTTCATATGTGGGTGCCAGATGTTTATGAAGGCTCACCACTGGCGGTTGCGACAATTATCGGTAGCTTGACTAAGATTGCAGCGGTAGTGTTTGTAATTCGCTTCTTAATCGGTGGCTTGGTATTATTAAATCCAGCTTGGTCGATAATGCTATTAATCTTAGCTTGTTTATCATTATTTTTTGGAAATGTTATTGCAATTGCGCAAACCAATATTAAACGGATGCTGGGTTATTCAACTGTTGCACATATGGGGTTTGTCGCACTTGGTTTGGTGACAGTGAGTGTTGATGGCGTTTCGGCGACTATTTTCTATGTCGTAACTTATTCCTTAACTGCGCTAGCTGGGTTTGGAATTCTAACCATGCTCTCAAAAGGTGATTTTGAATGTCAAAGTCTGGATGATCTTAAGGGTTTAAGTAAGACTCATCCAGTAATGGCTGCCTTAGTAATGCTAGTAATGTTCTCAATGGCTGGTATTCCTCCATTAGTTGGTTTTTATGCGAAATTTAAAATCTTGGCGGCATTATTGGCTGCTGGTTATGTTGGTGTAGCAGTGTTTGCTGTAATCATGTCTTTGATTGGTGCATTCTATTATATCCGCGTAGTTAAGGTCATGTATTTTGAAGAACCGGTAAAAACTTTGGAAATGGCAGATGTCTGTGTGTTTAGTCGTTCAGTACTGTTAGTAAATGTAGCATTATTAATTATAATCGGCGTTTTACCTTCAGCGCTTATGATGTACTGTAATGCTTTAGTTTCTGGTTAATGTTTTTGTATATCTTTCATAAAAGCCACGCTATTAATAGTGTGGCTTTTGCCTTTTAAGAGCATGCTGAATATAGTATAATTACGGGAAATAAAAATTTAGGAATAAGCATGTTAAGTAAATATAAATCAATTACTGGTCGTAAAATTCGTTTTGCCTTAGTTGGCTGTGGTCGGATTTCAGCTAATCATTTTGGCTCTTTAGAGCAGCACAAAGAAGAATGTGAATTAGTTGCGGTTTGTGATATTGTTAGTGAGCGTGCTCGTGCTGCAGCTGAAAAATATGGTGCAATAGCTTATTCTTCGCTTGGTAAAATGCTTGAAGCTGGTGGTTTTGATGTGGTTATTTTAACTACCCCAAGTGGATTGCATCCAACTCAAACGATTGAATGTGCTGAAGCTGGCTATCACGTGGTAACCGAGAAACCAATGGCAACCCGGATGTCGGACGGCATTGAAATGGTTAAAGCCTGTGATAAAGCCGGCGTGAGATTATTCGTAGTCAAGCAAAATCGACAAAATGCAACGATTCAGATGGTAAAAAAAGCGATTGATGAAGGGCGCTTTGGGCGGATTTACTCTGTTGCGTGCAATGTATTTTGGACGCGTCCGCAAGAATATTATGATCATGATGCATGGCGTGGTACTTGGGAGTTTGATGGTGGCGCATTCATGAATCAGGCTTCACATTATGTTGATTTGATGGAATGGTTAGTTGGTTCGGTTGAGTCAGTACAAAGTTATACGGCAACTCTTGCACGGAATATTGAAACTGAAGATAGCGGCGTTTTGGCAATCAAATATCGCAGTGGTGCTTTAGGCACAATGAATGTCTCAATGTTAACCTATCCTAAGAATCTGGAAGGTTCAATTACATTAATTGGTGAAAAAGGTACAGTACGAATTGGTGGTGTGGCAGTTAATAAGATTGATCATTGGGAATTTGCCGATAAGCGTCCGGAAGATGATGAAATTCTAAATGCCAGTTATGCGACGACCTCGGTTTACGGCTTTGGGCATCCATTATATTATGCAAATGTGCTTGCTACCTTACGTGGTGATGAGTCTCCATTAACTGACGGTCGTGAAGGATTACGCTCATTAGAGTTTTTAATTGCGATATATATTTCTGCTCGTGATGGTAAAAAAGTATCATTACCATTAGTATATTAATGTAACTATTTACCTGTAACTGCCACAATATAGTGTGAGCAGTTGCATATTAATAAGGGGGAACGATGAGTAAATACAAAGGTATTATTTTAGCTGGTGGTAGTGGTACGCGCTTACATCCAGCCACGCAAGTTATTTCTAAACAGTTATTACCAGTTTATGATAAACCGATGATTTATTATCCCTTATCAATCTTGATGTTAGCCGAAATCCAAGAGGTTTTGATTATTTCTACACCGCAAGATATTGGTCGTTTTGAGCAATTGCTTGGTGATGGCAGCCAATGGGGAATTAAATTATCTTATGCGATACAAGCGAGTCCTGATGGTTTAGCGCAAGCTTTTTTGATTGGCGAAGAATTTTTGGCGGGGTCACCTGCGTGCTTAATCTTGGGTGATAATATGTATTACGGTAGCGGGATGACCGAGCTACTTATTTCAGCACAACACGCTGAAGGCGCGACCGTGTTTGCCTATCAGGTATCTGATCCAGAACGTTATGGAGTGGTTGAATTTGATGCCAATAAACGCGCGATTAGTTTAGAAGAGAAACCAAGTCAACCTAAGTCGGATTTTGCGGTAACCGGTCTTTATTTTTATGACGAGCATGTAGTTGCTAATGCTAAGCAAGTTAAGCCCTCTGCACGCGGTGAGTTGGAAATTACCGATCTTAATAAAATTTACTTGGAACAGGGTAAATTGAATGTGGTGACGATGAAACGTGGTTTTGCATGGCTGGATACTGGGACGCATGATTCACTGCTCGAAGCTTCTAATTTTATTCAAACCGTTGAACATCGTCAGGGAGTTAAAATTGCGTGTTTGGAAGAAATTGCGCTACATAAAGGTTGGTTAAGCAAAGAGCACGTACGCGAGAAAGTAAAGACAATGGGTAAATCAACCTATGCCGAATATTTACGGAGATTGGTTAAATAATGGAATTTATTTGTAGCGCAATTAAAGATGTAATCTTGGTTAAACCCAAAGTATTTGGCGATGAGCGTGGCTTTTTTATGGAAAGCTATCGCAAATCATTATTTCAGGCTAACGGAATCTTACCTGAGTTCATTCAGGATAATCATTCAAAATCGGCTAAGGGTGTCCTACGTGGTTTGCATTATCAACTAGATCCTAAAGCACAGGGTAAATTAGTCCGTTGTGTTAGCGGTGCTGTCTTTGATGTGGCGGTTGATATTCGTCGTGGCTCACCAACCTTTGGCAAGTGGGTTGGCTATGAATTGAGCGAAGCGAATAAGCAAATGCTCTGGATTCCGGCAGGATTTGCCCATGGCTTTGTGACGTTACAGGATAATACTGAGTTTCTTTATAAAACTACCGCAGAATACGCACCAGAATGCGATCGTGGTATTAAATATGATGATCCGGCGATTGGGGTTGAATGGCCTGAGATCGGAGAGTTGCTCTTATCTGATAAAGATCAAAAGCAACCGTTACTTAAAGATGCAGAGATTAATTTTACATACGGGAAAAAGGTTGAGCTATGACAAAAAAAACTTTATTGGTGACTGGTGGAGCTGGTTTCATTGGTTCGGCGGTAGTGCGGCAATTAATCAATCATAGTGATTATCATGTGGTGAATATTGATAAGTTGACTTATGCTGGCAATCTTGAATCGCTTAAAGAAATAAGTGATAATTCACGCTATAGCTTTGAACAAGTAGATATAGGTGATAAAGAAAATATTAGCCGGATTTTTAAATTGTATCAACCAGTCGGAATCTTGCATTTGGCGGCTGAAAGCCATGTCGATCGCTCAATAAGTGGTCCTGGTGAATTTATCATGACCAATATTGTTGGTAGTTATAATTTGCTCGAATGTGCTCGTGAATATTATAATAGTTTAACGGATAAGACTCAGTTTAAATTTGTTCATATTTCAACCGATGAAGTATTTGGTTCTTTGGGTGATAGTGGTTATTTCCGCGAGGATACCGCTTATGATCCACGCAGTCCTTATTCTGCATCAAAAGCCAGCAGCGATTTATTAGTTAGAGCTTGGTATCATACCTATGATTTGCCAGTGGTGATTACTAACTGTACTAATAATTATGGTCCATATCATTTCCCAGAGAAATTAATTCCGTTGGTGATAAATAATGCATTACAGGGTAAGGCGTTACCGATATACGGCAAAGGTGACAATATCCGTGATTGGCTGTATGTTGATGATCATGCCAAGGGAATTATATTAGCTTTTGAAAAAGGTCAGCTGGGTGAGAGCTATTGCATTGGTGGACATAATGAGCGAACTAATCTGGAGGTCGTGCAAACAATTTGCCGCTTGCTCGATGAGTTGCAACCACGGAATGATGGGCAATCATATTTGGAGCAAATAAGTTATGTTAGCGATCGTGCCGGGCATGATTACCGTTATGCAATGGATCCAACTAAGATTCAAAGTGAATTAGGCTGGCAGCCCGAAGAAAATTTTGATACGGGTATTCAGAAGACAATCCAATGGTACTTGGATAACCAACAATGGGTTAATCATGTTTTAAGTGGTGAGTATCAAAATTGGATTAATCTAAATTATACTCGGCGTCTTTGAATCCTGCACTTTGTCGTATTGCTAAAAAGACTCGTTGTGTACTCATCAGTACACCTCCTCGTCTTTGTTAGCAATACTTCGCGTTCAGGAATCAAATACTTTGAGTATATGTGCTTAGCTGATATAATGAATAGGAATAATAGTGGCAAAAATTGTAATTTTAGGTAGTAATGGGCAACTTGGTAGTGATCTTCGCAAAGTCTTGGTTCCCAATCATGAACTAATTAACTCCACTTCAGCAGATATAAATGCTGCAGCAGTGGATGTAAGTTCACAATTAGCGCCTTACTCAGATGTTGACTACATAATTAATTGCATTGCTACTACCAATGTTGATGGCTGTGAAGCAAATCCGCAGCAGGCATTTTTGGTTAATAGTGCATTTACGCTGCAGCTAGCGCAATTTTGTGCTGCTAACCAGATTACCTTAATTCATATTTCAACCGATTATATTTTTGATGGTACAAAACCTCATGCCTATTTGGAAACGGATCAGCCTAATCCGCTTAATGTCTATGGTTTATCTAAATACGCTGGCGAAATTGCAGTTAAGAATTATGCAGATAAATACTTTATTCTTCGTGTCTCGTCTTTGTTTGGCGTAGCCGGAGCATCGGGTAAGGGTGGTAATTTTGTAACTACAATGCTTAAACTATCACGAGAGAAAGACAGCTGGACGGTTATTAGCGATCAAATTACATGCCCAACACATACCTTGGATGTGGCGCTGGCAATTGAGGCGTTAATTAACCAGCAAGTAAGTGAGTGTGGCGTTTATAATTGTGTAAGTAGTTCTTCATGTAGCTGGTTTGAATTTACACAGGAGATTTTACGGCAAAGCGGACAGGATATAAATAAGGTAAAACCGATTAGTTATAAAGACTATGCGTTTAAAGCCATGCGTCCACAATATGCGATATTAGATAGTACAAAAATTGCGCGATATTATGTAATGCCTGATTATAAAAGTGCTTTGAGCGAGTATCTCTCTCTGGCTTAATGCTAAGAATTAAATTTATTAGAAAGAAAATGAAAATGCATAATCGAATTGTCTCCCTAGTCGGATTAGGCTATGTGGGATTGCCTGCAGCGGTTGCTTTTGGTAAACAGAAGCAGTGTGTTGGCTTTGATATTAATCCACAACGTATTTTGGAATTAAAGCAAGGGATTGATCGTACTGAAGAAACAACGTCTGCAGATTTAGCAGCCGCAGATATTTTGTATACTTGTGATATCAATGATTTAAAGAAAGCCGATTTTCATATTGTGGCGGTACCAACTCCGGTTGATGATGCTCATGTACCAGATTTGACTCCGGTAGAGCGGGCTTCAGAAACTGTTGGCAAAGCGCTGAAAAAAGGTGATATAGTAGTTTACGAATCGACGGTTTATCCTGGGGTTACTGAAGAAATTTGCGTACCTATTTTGGAGCGTGAGTCTGGGCTGCGTTGTGGTGAAGACTTTACTGTTGGTTTCTCACCAGAGCGGATTAATCCAGGGGACAAAGAGCGTAGTTTTACGACGATTCATAAAATTGTATCTGGACAAAACCAAGAGACCTTGGACATTGTCGCTGCGGTTTATGCTTCAGTTGTAACTGCCGGCGTGCATAAGGCCAGTTCGATTAAAGTTGCCGAAGCGGCTAAAGTTATTGAAAATTCACAACGTGATTTGAATATTGCATTTATGAATGAATTGGCGGTTATTTTTGACCGGATGGGTATTGATACCGAAGAGGTATTGCAAGCTGCAGGGACTAAATGGAATTTCCTTCCTTTTCGTCCGGGGCTAGTTGGCGGACACTGTATCGGTGTTGATCCATATTATTTGACTTATCGTGCCGAACAAATGGGCTATATTCCTCAGGTTATCTTGGCTGGTCGCCGGATCAATGATAATATGGGGCGCTATGTGGCACGTAAGGGAATTAAGCTGCTATTGAAAAATGGTTTGGATATCAGTAAGCTGGAAGCCGGAGTGTTAGGTTTTACATTTAAGGAAGATTGTCCGGATGTGCGTAATACTAAGGTTATTGATATCATTAAGGAACTAGAAGACTATAATGCTAGAGTTTATTGTTGCGATCCAGTTGCGGATGCGCCAGATGCCGAACATGAATATGGCGTTAAATTTACTACATTTGCCGATTTACCTCAAGTACCCATCTTAGTAGTGGCTGTTGCGCATAAAGAGTTTAAATCTTTATCGTTAGATGAACTATTAGCTAAAGTGCAACCTGGTGGTGTTATTTTGGATGTTAAGTCAATCTTGCCTAAAGAAGAAATTCGCGCCCGTGGTTTTATCCTGTGGCGCTTATAGTAGACAATAAAAAACTGCAATTTTATACACTGCAGTTTTTTTATTTTGCTAATCAACAGATTGTTTAGTAGCGTAAGCCAATATCAAACTGTACGCCCATTGAGTTTTGTTGAGCTGGAACATAACTATTAGTACTAGTATTATACGCATCACCATTTGGGGTAATCATGTCGTAGAATCCTTTAAGTCCTAGTTGCAATTGTGCTACCGGATTGATTTTAACCCCAATACTTGAGGTCGAACGCCAAGCATTAATTCCAAGTGCTGACTGATCATTCATTCCGGCTAATAATTGATCAGCATAGATTTGCCAGAAATTATTAATCGCATATTCGGCACGTCCACCAAAACCGTATTGAAGATACATATCTTGCGAAATAGCATTCATTATGCTTGAATTGCTGCGGACGTTATAACTATTCATATTCATAATGATACCTGCATTAGCATAAGGGATTATCTGAAAGCCACTATCAAAGGCTTGGAATCCATAACCAACATCAAAAGTTACACTTCCCGGAAAGCCAATATAAGTTGGTACGGTTGAGTTGACACGTCCTGCAGGAATATTTGTTTGGCTAATATTATTAATTAGCTGAGCATTAATATTTGCCCAAACATTATTATCAAATAAATGTGCAACATTGAAATCTATGTAATTTGACGAAGTTCCGATATTGGGAGCTGAGCCACCTTTATAGCTATTAGTAGAGTTAACCCAACCCATACCTAAGCTATAGCTATTATCAAATGCCGCTAGTAATGAATTTGGCAGGCTAGTAGTTGTTGAGCTGATGTGACTTAAACTACTCATTAGCTGATCATTGTTATAGAGGTAGGCAAAATTAAGCATCCCTCCGAAGCTGGTTTGAGCAGTATTTTGATAGGAATAAGTAATCGCATTATAGCCAACCGAAGTATCAATCAAATTAGTTTGATTGTACATTCCTTGTAAACCAACTTGAAAGTAGGGAGTAACATTATATTTTATCCCCAATAATGTGGTATATGACATAGCACTTTGGTTATAAACATTAGGATTATTAGCATTGGGATCTTGCAAATAACCGATAGATTGATCCAAGTAAATACTTGCATCGCGAGCAAAGGCATATTCTAAGCGAGCACCACCGCCATACATGTTTAGATAGCTTTGAGTAAAAGTATTCTGTGCAACCGACATTCCGTTATAATTTAACATTCTTCCCATGGTTAAATAGGGAATAACCTGAAAGCCTTGAGTGGAAGCACCGCCCCAATTAAACGAATAACCAGCTTTGGCACTGAGGCTGGCTGGGAAACCAAATTCTTGGGTATTATCGCTAAATCCAGCCCCACCCGGGCTATTTTGATTGGCCTTGAAGGTAAAACTACCATCAATGGCAAACCAAACATTGCTATCAAATAATTGTTCAAGATGTAAGTTTAAATTACTGGCAGTAGTAGTAACATTTGGACCAGCATAATCTGGATTATAGGCAAATAATGAATTATAGCTGTAACCTAAGGCAATTTGATTGTCTAAACCTTGAAACAAGGCATTTTCTTCAGAAGCAAATGCGTTCTGGATTCCCAAGATGCTTAAAGCAGAAGTTAAATAAAAGATTTTTTTAATCATAAACCTTGTTCTTATAGATATAAAAAATGGACATTATTGCTAATGTCCATTTTATCAGATTATTTTACAGTAAGATTAGTTTACTGCGAAAGATACGGAACCGCCAGCGGTAGCAGCAACTGCAGTTGCACCACTAGTTGAACCATTGTATTTCACTGTAACTGCACCAGATTGACCAGACAATGCTGTATTAGTCCAGGCAGTTGCACCAGTACGAAGTACATATACTGAACCATTAGTTGTACCAACCCATACATTACCAGAAGCATCAACATAAGATGATTGGATAGCTGAAGGGCTAGGTACATTAGTAAATGTAACTTGAGTAGTACCATTAGTAGTAGTTTGTGCAGTAGTAGAAGTTGTATTCAAGAAACCGCTACCAGTTGGAGTACCATTTACGTATGAACCAGTAATACGGTAAACGTTAACTGCAGTACCAATAGTACCAACATTCCAGTAACCAACTAAAGTATTCCCAGTATTTAATGTTGCAGGGAAACCAAAGCTATTAACATTACCCGCAGTATATTTACCAGCAGGAGCTTGAGAAGATAGATTTGTAACAGTAGCATCTGCACCACTTACCACACATACTGAACCAGATGCGGTACCAAAACTTAGGTAATTCGTACCTTGTGTTTTAGTTGCATATACAGCAGAAGCCGCACCACTTGCTCCTGAACAGCGGCTGATTGAGAAGTTAACTGATGTAGCAGTTGGATTTGCAGTTAGCACAACTAGGCTTTCAGCAGTTCCAAATACTAAACCGTGCGGGAATGCGGTAGCTGATTCTACACTAAGAAGGTTTGTTTTAGGAACTGATGATGGATATGTATATGATTCAAAGCTAGTTGAAGTAGCTAGTAATGATTGACTTTGTGTACCTGATGGAGTTAAAACATAAGTTATTGTATTTGAGCCACTTGGTACGCTAACTAAAATATTGTTAGCACTAGTTGCTACTACTGTGTTAGCAACGCCTGCTGCAGTAATTGCCGCAGTTACAGCTGCATCCATGGTGTAAGTAACATAAGCAGAAGTTCCTGGTAATGCGATTTGGTTTTGACCAAGGTTAATTGCAGCACCAGAAGTTCCTTCAGATAACGCTGAACCATCTGGTGGTGTAAGTTGAGATGCAGCTGGTGCTGCTGGAGCCGGTGCTGGAGCTGGGTTGCTACTGCTACCAGATGAACAAGCAACTGCCGCGCCACCAACTAAACCAAGAGCCAATAAATTAACTAAAATTTTCTTCATGGAGTATTCCCTAAAAATATTAATACTGTGAACAAGCGTAAAGTTTGTGAATTAAAAATTTATAATTCTGAGTTGAAATTTTAGCATACTAGTTAATAATTAGTTAAAAATTTTGATTAGAGATGGTGATAATACAGCTACCTACGCTTTTGTTGTTTATGCTGTTGTTGCTATTTGCAACAGTGGTGGGTGGGTATAGGTATCTTGTTCCAATGCTTTTATCCTTTCTGCGTTAATCGTAGGTTTGTTTAATCTTTGTATCCCCTTTGCGGTAAAATAATGCTATAAAATATTTTATAGGATATGTATATGTTTAAAGATGTAGTTGCCCGCGAGTATAATTATCAGGATGTTTATCTGCGTCCACGTCATACTTTGGTGAATAGCCGTAAAGAATGTGATACCTCGGTGGTTTTTGGTGGACATAAATTTATTATGCCAGTTTATCCATCCAATATGAAATCGGTAGTTTCTGCTGATACTTGTGAATTTATGGCGCGTCGTGGCTGGTTTTATACTATGCACCGCTTTAATATTGATCAAGTTGAATTTGTGCGCCATATGCAAGAAAATGGTTTGATTGCATCGATCAGTATTGGAGTTAACGATGATACGATTGATCAGTTGAAACAATTGCAGGTTGCCGGACTAATGCCAGAATTTATGACCTTGGACATCGCAAATGCGTGGTGTCCTAAAGCTGAGAAAATGATTAAATATGTCAAAGAGCATTTTAGTTCATTTCTGATCGTGGGTAATATCGCCTCACGGGATGCGGCAGCTGAGATTCATGCTTGGGGTGCGGATGCGCTTAAAGCCGGGATTGCCGGAGGTAAAGTTTGTATCACCAAAAATAAAACTGGTTTTCATCGCCCGATGGTGAGCACGGTACTTGATTGTGCTAGTTACACTTATGAGGCTGGTGTACCGTTGATTGCCGATGGTGGCGTGGTTGAACATGGTGACGTTGCCAAGGCTTTTGCTTGTGGGGCTACGATGGTTATGGCGGGCAGTTTATTTGCAGGTTACGATCAATCTGCTGGAAATATTATTGAGGTTACCCTGGATGGGCGCTCATTGCCGCGGGCATACAAAGAATATTATGGTTCGGCATCGCAGTACAATAAGGGTGAATATAAAAATGTCGAAGGTAAAAAAATCTTGATTGATTATCGTGGCAATATGGAGCGTTTACTAGTTGAACTTCAGGAAGACTTACAATCTTCAATCAGTTATGTTGGTGGAACAAAAACTGCTGATTTGATTAATGCAGAAATTATTGTGATTAACTAACAATATCATACTCCCTGAATATTAGATTTTATATTATATTTCAAAAAAACCTGACGTGGGCATTTGTGTCTGATTATTTTTTAGCAGTGCTCCACGTTCATGAATTTATTGATAGACATTAGACTAATTTGCTGCCTTGTGCTTTGCTAATATTTTTTGGCGAATTTGGTGAATATCAGTATAATTGGCATAATGTGGTAAACGGTATAGCCCATATATATTGAAAATCACCAGAATAAGTATATAAAAAACAATTCCAATATAAAACACCAGATGATGAGAGAAATAAAGGTGTGAGCTCAGTAGTAAATGACCTAGAGCAATACTAATCAAAGGCATGAAACCCGCACAAAATATATAACCCTGTTGGTTAGCAAAACTCATTCCGGCTAGCCTAACTGCCGAAGGAAAGAGACCTGCCATAACTCGTTGGACTAATAAAGTAAAACAACTACTAAGCGTTGATATTGCAAGAATTGTTATATATACAAATTTATTGTAATGAAATGACATTGCCCACAAGATTATACCTGGAAACAAAAGTGTTACACAGATAAAAAGCTGTCGCGGCGCATTATGAAACGAGCAGAATCGGTTAATTAAATATGCAGCTATAGCGCCTAGGATGCTGGTAATAAAAATCACGCGACTAATATTCAGCAAGCTGTAATTTAGAAAGTGATGCATCGTAAATGGAATAAAAATTAAGTACAATAGCATGACTGCTCCACGGAGTCCGGCTAAACCAATTGCGATAAATGTTTGAGAGGGGTAATAATTGAATAGCTTATAGACCGGAATAATATTACGGTGACAGTGTTCCTTATCAACTGGTTCAGCAAACTTTAGGCGAACTAAATAAATAAGCAAAGCAAGAATTGCACCGAATATAAATGGTAGTCGCCAAGCATACTCTTGAATTTGGCTAGGGCTAAATCCATAATTAAGTATGCGATTTACCACAATTGCCAAAAACTGTCCGATTTCGTTTCCTGCCAAAATGCCTAATGCGGCAAATGACATGCTTTGTGGTAATTTAATTTTTATATGATCTAATTCTGCCTGCATCTCAGCACCACAAGCAAGGCCTTGTATGACTCTTGCTGCACCAAGGGTTAGCAATGGCATCCACCATATAGACGACGTGACATGGGTTGGAATTAGCCCCATGGTTAATGTTGAAATAACCAGCATTAGTGTAATTCCGCCATCTACCAAGCGTAGATCTTGGACTGGTGCAATTTTGCTGTATAGATGCATTCCGAGTGGGTGCATGATATAGCCAATGATAAATATTGAATATAGTATTAAGATGTTATTGTTATTTAGCGAATTGTTACCGAAAATATCTTTGATAAAATAATTGGTCATGAATCCAAAGACGATGAAGTCATAAAACTCTAAAACGCTACCCAACGATGCCATGAAAATTGCTTTTCGTTCTCGTGGCGATAAGCCAAGCATAAATAGCGTTCGAATATTATTTACTATCACTATGAAAGTACCACTTGAAATTTATGGTTTTATATTTTAGATCTTGCTACATGCTAGAAATTAATTTCTTGTATTTGATTTATCGGTTTTTATCATGTAATAAGATTTTATCGGCTATTTGGTTCGTGTAACTGTTAGTACAAAGTAACATTAAAATGTTTGGCTACGCTCAGCATGCTATTCTATGCATATTATATCATTCTAAAATGTTTTTAATAATATTAATTAGTCTAAATTGCTGCACTTAAAATTAATTTTTTTGATAATATTTTATGTGATCAGGGCGGTTATTTTAACAAATTCAATCACTCAAAAATAAGCAACCCTATTTTATCAAGCACAAGGCTATAAATATTTGTTGGTAATTTTTCCTTAAATTCTGCCTCGCGCTTTTGCCAATCTAGATTTTTAACCTGATCAGTTAGTATAACTCCTTTAGTCGTGGTGTTGGATAATTCAACTTCAAAATAATATCCTTTTTTCTTGCTAGTTATTGGGCAGATAATGCATAGGTTAGTCTTTTGATTGTACTCAATTGGTGATAACACTAATGCGGGGCGCATTCCTGCCTGTTCTCGTCCCGCTTGAGGATTAAAATTAAGCCAGATAATATCGTAGCGGTCAGGCACATACTTAGTCATGCCATACCTCGCTATCCAGCTCATCAATATTGACTACGGTTAATTGCTCAGGGGTAAAGTTTGCTAATGCTTGCCGAATAATGTCGCGGTTATTAACCTTTATTGGCTCAATTACCACTTTATTATCAATTATGTTAATATGCACTCTATCCCCACTATGCAAATTTAATTGCCGGGTTATAAACGCTGGCAATCTCAACCCCATTGAGTTACCCCATTTTGTTATTGCTATGTCCATAATATTTACCTCCATTTAGATATACATTGTATATCACTACCGTGTAAATGTCAACAACAATTCATAATCACTATCAAACTTCATCAATAGCTTGTTGTCAAGATAATTATTTGATTCAAACGCAATTAAATTATGGATTTTGTGCTGTAAACACATTTATGTCTAGGTGGATTGCATTTAAGCTTCTTGGCACAAGTCGTACAAATAGAGAAAGTGAAGGCAAAATCTGTACAAAGTCGGCTGGTGAACGTATTCACCAATTTAGGCTCATTAGTCGCACTTCCTACATTCAGAATAGTCGTTTGCTGAATTTTAATTTTTGGTATTATCAAGTAGTTCTTTACCAATAATTTCTAGCTGTTCAATTCTTGTACTAAAATAATTATTTTTGCTAATATGAGACAATGCCTTATTTAATTCTCTCCTGAGAAGCAAAACATAACTAATTGTTATGTATTAATTATTTAAGCATTAACACATTTAACCAAATTAAACCCAAATTCCTGTGCCCGTTTGGTTAAATTTTTAATTGAGCGCTCTTTATATTTACGCTCATAATATTCATTGCCTTTTTCAACATAACTTTCGCCATGTTTTAGTAAACTATAAAATAAACAAGCTAGTTTTCTTGCCGTTGCAGTTATGGCTTTTGGTGCTCCGGCATGAGCTTTTATTTTACGGTAAAATGAACCCAATGCTGTATTCTTGGTTTTCCCGACCGCTACAGCAGCCATTCTAAAGACTCCAGCCGCTCGACTATTCACTTTTCGGGTTCGACTAGATAAAATCTTGCCACCAGTTATTTTATTTGCTGGGCTTAATCCTAGCCAGGAAGCAAAATGCTTCTCACTTGGCCACTTATTTGGGTTTACTCCAACTTCCGAAATCAGCGTTTCCACACTCAAGGTTCCCAAACCTGGAACTTTGGTTAAATCTACCCCAGCCATTTTAGTTAGCTCTTCTTTTAGATTGAATGGCTTATTTACACCACTATCACCATCATTATGTTCGTTCAGATAGTTATTTATTTCTTGCTCACAATCATCAATTAACTGACAATAATATTTGTACAAGTCCAATTCCTGCTTGAGCGTAAATAAATGTTCTTTTCGATAATTACCCTTTAATGATGCCGCTATCGTCTCTTCATTATTATGTACCCGGTTATTTCTCATTGCTGCTAATTTATTTGGATCTCGTTCACCATCTACTATCGCTTGAACAATCTTCAAACCGGTTATTCCAGTTATATCGCTGATAGCTTTATGCAAATGAATATTCATTTGTACCAAAGCTTTTTGCATCCGCTGAATATGCACTGCCGCCCCTTTTACTAAGTTATCACGCTGACGCATATAACCACGTAATATACAAGTCTCATCATCCGGTCTAAATGAACCATGTAATAGCCCATAAGAATGTAACTGTTGAATCCATTGGCTATCTTTTACATCGGTTTTACGACCAGGTACCGCTTTAATATAACGCGCATTTACTAGCAAGACTTCAAAACCATGTGCGCTGAGAATGTCATACAATGGAATCCAATAAACTCCGGTTGACTCCATTGCAACCGTGGCTACACCACATTCTTTTAACCACACAGATAACTCTTCTAGATCTCCAGTAAAACATCTAAATTTTCTAACTCGAGGCTCTGCTTTACCTTCTGGTACACAAACATAATGATATTCGGAACCAACATCTATTCCAGCCGCATTAGGATTAATTATCTGTAGAGTGCTCATTTTAGTATTCCTTATAAATAAAATCCAAATCAGGCCTGATAAGACAAATAAATTACAATCTCCTGAACGGGATAACTCATATTTATGAGCTTCACCAATGCTAATAACGTCAATATCAGAATCAGACTCCTATACGGGTAATAAACACCAGTGAGAAACCGACCATAACTGTCTGATTTGAATAATATACTCTAGCACATCTTCAATTTAAAGCGCTACATGTTTCTCTTTGCTAATACTTGCCGTTAGGCGAGACACAGACTCCTATTACCAAGGATTTATGTAGTAGTCCCTACCTGTTAAGTTAATTCGATTTTTAGCAGCGTGTTCAAGGAGTTTTTTGATTTCTGAGTTAAATTCATATTTAGACAAAGCTTCGTACTGCGCTGGGTTAAACTCTAGTCCTAGCGGGTTATTTTGAAAGATAATCGTGTAGATAAGACTATTTTTACTTAATAAATTATTGTTTATTGTTTCACGAGCATATACAGTATAAGTATAATTTACTTCATCCCCCCAATTATTGCTTAATTGTAAAATTAGATCACAGGCTTGATACAAAAATAAACTATCATTAAATAATAAGCTTATATCCTTAAGTTCCGACACTCTTTTTTTAATTAAGTTTAAGATATTTGTATCATCGTTATCTGGGATAGCTGAATGGATAAAACTATCTACTTCAACAACATCAACATGATTTTCACGTGTTTTTCTATTAAATTTCAAAAGAGCACAAATAATAAGACAATCAAAAGATTTATTTTTATCAACGGGTATTAGGCTATCAATTGGATTTCCAAGTTTTATATACAAATATAAGAAAAATCTGATACATTCTATTCGCTTGATATATAAACCTTGAATATGTTTAATTGAGAAATTATCACGCTTATTTGTTAGTCTGGCAGAATCGTTTTGATTAATTGTATTTTGTAACCAATTTGATAAATTAAAAATCAAATCAGTAAAATCAATATTCTTCTCGGTTAAGTAATGTTTGAATTCTTCAATATTATTTAATGCCCAAGAAAAGTCTGACCAGTAAAAAAATTCAATATTATTAACAATATTCTGACAATAATCATTTATGCTATTTGTTTGTGCGTTTAGAATGGTTTGCTTAATTAAATTATTTTGAGAGTAAGTGCCATTATTGTAAGGCTTGACTAGTCGTTTCAGCTCACTTTCAATAAGTTGTCTTAACTCTTTTTGACTAACGCTATAAATATGATTTAATATGTTAATACCTTTGTCAACATATACAGTATATAGCTTTCCACCCTTATTTTCATCATAGAGCGGTCTTAAGTCAAAATAAAATCGCAAAGAAATACTGAATATAAAAATATCTACATCTAAAGGTCTGCTTCTGATTATATCGTCAGAAATAAATCGAGGTATTTGTTTCTCTAAAAATTCAATTAATTTATCTTTTTCTCTAAAAGAGGCAATATTGTCTGCAATATGGTGTATTATTTTAGCAGTTGGGAGCTTCAATATTGAACTATTATTTCTCTGGATACCTACAACCCACACGTATAAATCATCAAATAAAACAGCTCTCGGTAACCTATATTGAGCATCATAAAATTTTTGCAAGAAAATATGCGGTTCATATATGTTTATTAACTTATAATTGTGTAAGACTACATCTTCATCATAAAATATTATTATTTTAAAGTTAATTTTTGCTTTTCTAAAAGAATCTCTGATTATTAGGATTTCATCAAATAATAACTTCATTGACTCTGGACTTAGTCGATCAATTTCATCAATTAATATGATTAAGTTCTTTTGTCTAAATTTGATTGACTCTAAAACTTCAACGTGTGACTTTCTGGGGAATAACCCAGTGATAACTGTTAATAATTTATTTCTCTTCCAAAATGTTAAAATGAAAATTAAAAAACTAATGAGTAATTTATTACCAAAGATTGGATTTTGTGTTGGGACAAATCCAAGAATAATGCCAAATTCAGAGATTAAATCATTTAATTCAGGAAGTTTGCTTATTTTACTGATTAAAAAGCCTCCAATGCCAACAATGAAAAGAGACCAAATTTGTGAAGTAGAAATAGATTGAGCAGCACTTTCTTTTTTTAACTGTGCTGCTGCCTTCAGTTTGTTTCTTGTGCAAAAATTCCATCTGCTCAACGGTTTTGCAATAACATTATATAGCTGTGAAGTTACTTGGCTAGTTTCTTCATATTGTAAAGCATCATAGACTGCGGTAACAGTCTTGTCGTTGTTTCTAGAATTAATTAATTCCAGCAGTTTTTCTTTTATTGTAGATTTGCCAGTTCCCCAAGAGCCAATGATTGAAAATATTCCACTATTATTGTCTTTTAAATACTCGTCATAGAAAGATTTAGCATTTTTTTGAGATATAGAGACATCTTTTTTATCCATCATTTAGCAAATCTCCAAATTTGTAATGCATATAATATGTTGTAGCATGGTTCAATTAGTAATAAGACAAAGACTATTATTGTTTAGCTCTACTGAATTAAACTAAACTCAAATCTTCCGTGGTGCTAACATGATGATAGCCATGCCATGCCAAGCAATGCAACGCACGCCCTGCTATATCCCATACTGTAGGCGAATACCATCGACTAGCCACAGCTAGACTATAGCTCATTAATATCTACCGTAAAAAAAATTTACTGGTTTATCGTTGGTTTTTTAAGCTGATCGGGGTTTGCTATCATGAAAATACCTTAATCTGAGTAGCTAGAAACAGCTCAACTTGCTTTTCCAAGTCTATTAGAAACCCAAGATTTAACGCACTATATACATTGCGATGTTTTTCATCTATCGTTATATTTGATGGGAATTCAGCAATTTTTTTGTGTGATACCTCACGCATCAAATCTCTGTTAGCACTTTCGATTGACAACCTCAAACTTTGTAAATGTTCAACAAAAATTTGTTTTATATCCTTAATTGGACTAAATAATTCAGAAAGTATTAAAGGCTTAATTTTATTTATGGCATTACTAATTTCATCAAACTGAGTGCTTTCATGGCCAATGGAACTATTTAATACCTTAAGATATTTAATTTTGATTTTCCATGAAGTAACATGCTCATTTTCAAATAACTTAATTTGCTGCAATAGTACATCAGATTTATATATCATGTCTTCTAAATTACTGATATTCATTTTTGGGGGTGGTGAGCTATTAATATACATTAGTGCAGTAGTAATAAAGTTACTTAATCCCATTTTAAAAATAATTATATCGGAGTTTATTAAATCAATGAATTCAATAAGCTTAGCAAATACTTCATTATCTTTCTTTTGTCTCCAGTATCCATCATAAGCCACCCAAGCAAATACTACTACAGCAATAGCGCCTATAGCACTACCTAAACTTAATATATTAGATAAGCTTATACGGCTATTTTGCCATGATAAGCCAGTATAATAGTGCTTGATCGTTATTATCCCAACCACCGATAACGCCCACACCCCGACAATACAAGCCAAAAACCCAAGCCAAGACTTATTTCTCTTAGCCCAATTTTCAATGATGCAGTCTGCTGCCATAATAGTACCTTAGTTTAAAATGATCGATGGTTAATCGTTAATAGATTTATATTGTTCTTTTATCTGCTCAATAATCCAATATATCTCGTTGATCATATTACTTATTTGCTGCTCAACTTGCTTGTGGTAATCTAACTCTTTGGTGCTAGCATGATAATAGCCATGCCAAGCAATGCAACGCACGCACCAGCTATATCCCATACTGTAGGACGGATACCATCAACTAGCCACAGCCATAATATCGCGACACCGATATAAACACCACCATAAGCTGCATAGATTCGCCCTGCTGCTGTCGGGTGCAAAGATAATAGCCAAGCAAATAATACTAGTGATAGCGCTGCAGGAATTAATAATACCGGGCTTTTGCCTTGGTTTAACCAAAGGTAGGGTAGATAGCATCCAACTATTTCGGCTATTGCCGTGAAAACAAATAAGATTAAGATTTTAATCATGTAGGTTACAATCAGATAAAAAATACTTGGCACTATGAGATTATCCAAACGCCTAGGCAATACCTCTTTTAAAGCGGTTTTTATTAGTTCATCCAACTTGTTGTATGTTTTTTGGCTTTAATTTTAAACGCTAGGCTATAGCTTGTTAGTATTTTAACGGGGTGGGTTACACCCCGCTAAATAGTGAGGGCTACATATCGCTGTATTGCGGACCTGAGCCAGCTTCAGGAACAGTCCACGTGATATTTTGTCCGGGATCTTTGATATCACAAGCCTTACAATGCACACAATTTTGTGAGTTAATTTGCAAGGTTGGTTCACCGTGCTGTTTGACAATTTCGTATACGCCTGCAGGGCAGAATTTAGTCTCTGGCGCAGCATAGTCCATCAAATTAAGCTTGATAGCTTGATAATGATCTTTGAGCACCAAATGTACTGGCTGGCTGTCATCGTGAGTTAGATTTGCCAAGTGAACTGATGATGCTTTATCAAAACTTACTTTATTATCATGCGGTGGATACGTTAAGGGAATAAATTTGGATTTATGCTGTGTTCGTTGATGATCGGCATGTTTGATCGATAATGTCCACGGAGCATTGCCACATAAGATATATTTTTCAAACGTGGTATAAATTAATCCGATAATTCGCCCATATTGAAACGCTGGACGGATATTGCGAACGGCTTTGAGATCTTTGTAGAGCCAACTAGCTTTGAATAGTTCGGCGTAAGTATTAGCAACTGTTTTTTCATGGCGAATAGCATCCATTACGGCTTTTGCACCAAGCATTCCGGATTTCATTGCATTATGCACCCCTTTGATTTTTGGTATATTTAGGAATCCAGCACTATCGCCAACCAAAATTCCACCTGCAAAACTTAGTTTTGGTAAAGCTTGCAATCCACCTTCGACAACAGTACGCGCGCCATATTCCAAACGTTCACCATCTTCTAATAAATAGCGAATTTCTGGGTGTTGTTTGAAACGCTGAAATTCTTCGTAAGGATTAAGGTATGGATTTTTATAATCTAGAGCGGTAACTAATCCGATTGACAGCAAATTATCATTTAAGTGATAAACAAACCCACCACCATAAGTGCTTTTATTTAATGGATAGCCAATAGTATGCAATACGCTGCCGAGAGAGTGTTTTTTGCTGCTAATGCGCCAAATTTCTTTGATTCCCAGACCATAGGTTTGTGGTTGTGAATCTTTATCCAAAGCAAATTTGGCAATGATTTGTTTACTAACTGAACCACGACAACCTTCGGCAAAAATAGTTTGTTTGGCACGGATTTCAATTCCCATTTGATAATTGGCAGTTGGTCGTCCTAAACGATCTAGTCCCATATCTCCGGTGATGATTCCTTTGACAGTGCCATCTTCAATGATTGCTTCTTTGGCGGCAAACCCGGGGTAAATTTCCACTCCGATTGATTCGGCGTATTCGGCGAGTTTGCGACACAGCTGACTCAAGCTGATAATATAATTACCGTCATTGCGCCAATCACGTGGAATTGGCATAGTATAGCTTTTTTGTGCGCCCATAAAAGCCAAACGTTCATGTTTAACTGCGGTAGTAACTGGAAAATCAAGCTCTTGCCAATTGGGAATTAATTCGTTTAAACCACGTGGGTTCATTACGCAGCCTGAAATAATATGTGAACCAACCTCGCTACCTTTATCCAAGATGCAAACGCTAATTTCACTACCATTTTGCTCAGCTAACTGTTTGAGGTGAATTGCACTTGCCAAACCAGCAGGTCCGGCACCAACAACGACTACGTCGTATTCCATTACATCACGTTGTACTGTCATGCTTATTTAACCTATAACGCTGGAGACCGCGTGTTCTGCAAGCTGTCGTCCAGTTTTTTCTTCAATAAAACTCATCAGATAATAGCATAATTCTTTACAGTTTTCACCAGTTGCGCCGGAGATGGTAAAAATACGTGTATAATCAGTATTAGTATTATGTTGTTTGAAACGAGTGATGAAATCATTGATGATTTGTTCACGCTCTTCTTCCAGAATCAAATCAATTTTATTGATAACCAAATAGCGTGGCTTAGCGTATAAATCATCAGCATATTTTTCTAGTTCATGCGCAATCGCAACTGCTTCAGCAACTACGTCGGTTGCTTCATCCAATGGTGCAATATCCACGATGTGCAACAGTACTTTGGTGCGTTGCAAGTGTTTAAGGAATTTGTGCCCTAAGCCTAAGCCATCCGCAGCACCTTCAATTAATCCCGGAATATCGGCGATTACAAAACTACGTTCCGCATCTACCCGAACTACACCTAAGTTAGGGTGTAAAGTAGTAAATGGATAATCAGCTACTTTGGGTTTTGCTGAAGAAACGGCACGAATAAAGGTTGATTTGCCAGCATTGGGTAAACCAAGTAAACCAACATCTGCCAATACTTTTAATTCTAAACGAATGTTTAAACGTTCACCAGCTTCACCTTTAGTGGTTTGGCGCGGGGCACGATTGGTTGAGGATTTGAAATGAATATTTCCCAACCCGCCTTTACCACCTTTGGCAACTACCAGTTCTTGCCCGTTGGTTTCTAAGTCTGCCATTACTAAACCAGTATCTTCATCAATAATCGTTGTGCCAACCGGAACTTTTAAATAAATATCTTCACCTTTGTGTCCGTAGCAATCTGCACCGCGTCCATGTTCACCATTTTTAGCCGCATAGCGTTTAACAAAACGATAATCAACCAGTGTATTTAGATTGTTATCAGCAATCATAATTACCGAGCCACCTTTACCGCCATCACCACCGTCAGGACCGCCATTTTCGATATATTTTTCACGACGGAATGACATACAACCGTTACCACCATTACCAGCGATTATTTCGACCCTGGCTTCATCTATAAACTTCATAATTTCTTTCTGATTTAAGTATATTTCTTGCGCTGTTACTAATTTGAGCAGAGCAAATAAAACTATTGGCTATAATTAACTTCGCGATTTTATCATAGATTAATAATTGATAGAACTTATTAGCTATAGAAGTTAATCCGTAATTTTATCATAAGCGATTAATCATACATTTATTTACCCTATGTGCTTAGTATCATATCTGGTAAATTTATCTAATATTATGTTTTAATATCACAAAAAAGATATAATTACTTACTTAGCTTTGATTATAATCGGAGTCTGTTATGAAATTTAGGCAAAATATTCTAACTTCTCTATTGGTTAGCTTAATTACAATTTTTACAGTTAATGCGGAAGAGTGTAACTACCAGCAGTCAGTTAATAGTGATTTTAGCTATCGAGATAGTCTGCCACAATATTCAAGTCCTAATTATAGGGATAGCTGGGGACCAAGACCTGTTCGCTATCCAGCTCCGCAAATTCCATCTGCTTGTGATCCGGTAAAATGGCAGCAACAGAGAATTATTGCCGTTGCCGAGAAATATATTGGCCTACCCTACAAGCACCACCATGTACCTGAATTTGATGATGGCGCTGGAGCTGGACTTGATTGTTCTAATTTTACCTCATGGGTATATAACTACGGTCTTGGTATAAAAATTAATAGCGATATTACCAAGCAAGCAAATACGGCAGGGCGAGTGCTCGCGCCAGAAGAAGCTTTGCAACCGGGAGATTTATTATTCATCCGTACTATGGATGATAGCAGGATTTCGCATGTAGTAATTTATATTGATTCTGAGCATATCATTGATGATCATGCCAGTGGGGTTAAAATCCGCGAGTTTAAAGGATGGTACAAGAATCATTTTGCCTATGCTCGCAGAATTATAAATTAGCCATACATATTTTACCGCTTAATTTTTTGTAAAAGATAAAACAGTTTGCATAAAATTTCTATGGCATTATGCTTAGATTGATGTGTATTTTGCTTGTGTGTTAATGAATGGAGCTGCTATGGATTTTTTGCTACCGGGGTCGGGTAATATTCTTAATGTTACTACTCAGCCCCCTAATAAACCCCAGCGTTTAGGTTGAGTAGTATGCTAAAATTCCCACAGAGTAAATAAT
>JAIEPY010000014.1 GCA_019748155.1 Burkholderiales bacterium
TTTGGGTTTAAAAGTCCAAATGAGATGGTAGCTCAAGAGATTGCCTCTTGGTGCACCTGATTTCTGCGGATGCATATTTATGTTCAATCAAAGAGGCATAGCTTCTCCGTATGTAAAAATTTACTTTGATTGAACATAGTTAAAAGGTGTTAACTAATGGGAAATACATGGAGTTTGATTTATGTAATAGCTTACTTTATATTTATTTGTTATGTGTTTAATTGTGAATGATAAATCGAAGCGCTTGTAAATAAATAATTCTTTTAAGCTTATGATTCATATCAGGTTGCTTTAGAAATAAAGAATATGTGGGGCACTTATTAAAAATAAGAGGCTTTATTTCAATGAAAAAGCATGGCTTGGATGTTTTGGATAGTCTGAAACAAGTAATTTAAATCCATTGGATTACAATTTTAGTGATCGTATAAATTTAGCTTAGCCTATAGGAGGTTGAGCAGTAACCCGCCAAGCTCCTGGCTTTGCTAGGACGTTATCACGTATAATCAGAATTATTTAGGAATCTGCAATGTATAATCGATTTAAGCGCTACAAAATAATCCTTCTTATCTTAAGCTTAAATATTTTTGGAGTCACTTATTCCATAGAGACTCTAAGATTTACGCTTGATTTAATCCGGCACGGGGATAGGGTTCCGTTAAATAATCTTCCAAAGGATGCCTATAAATGGCCGGATGAAGAGCTAGGACAACTTACCCCTAAGGGCATGCAACAAGAGTATAACCTAGGGGTATTGTTAGGTTTAAAGTATCGGCTCTTTTTACCTCAAATTTATAAACCTTCTTTTTTATATGTGAGATCTACAGATTTTGACCGTACTTTAACCAGCGCGGAGGCAGTATTGCTTGGGCTTTATCCTTTAGGCACTGGACCAGAAATAGATGGACATACTGCGTTGCCTCATGGTTTTCAGGCAATTCCTATTCATACAGTTCCTCAAACTGAAGATAAGCTTCTTCTGGGAAACAAGCAAATAGGCTTTGAATCTGTAGTTAAGACATATGTTTACGATACTGGTGAGTGGCGGGATAAAATTCATCAATACGAGAGTCAGCTAATCTATTGGAGCAAAATATCCGGACTAAGTTTAGGTAATATGTTACAGCTCCCTACTCTGGCTGATAATTTGTACATCAGAAAGTTGTATGGTATACCTATGCCTGAAGGCATAACATCTATTGATGAACAACAAATATCCGTGTTATCTACTTGGGTTGTCACCACGATTTATAATAATGATAAAGTTGCTAGCTATGCCAGTGCAGATTTAAGAAGAGAAATAAAGGAACAATTAATTGCTATAAGCAAAAAAAAGAATGTCAATAAATCTCTAATTTTCGTAGCGCATGAGACTACTTTGATGCCATTGCTAAGTGCTCTTGGAGATAAGCAGTCTCAAATACCTCCTTATGCATCAGATTTGAACATACAATTACTTGAGAAAGAAAATAATACTTATATTGTTAGGGTTTCGCTAAATAATCAACTAATTATATTAAAGGCGTGTGGAAATAGTGATTGTCCGCTTGCTAAATTCATGCCAATACTGGTGGGTAAGTAGGTTGAATGGCATCAACTATGTTGTCAAGCTTTTTTTTGCGTACAACCAATAACCAAGCTGAAAGAGATATTCGGATGATAAAGCTGCGGCAGAAAATATCAGGTTGCTTTAGAAACAAAGAATATGTGGGACACATCTTAAAAATAAGAGGCTTTATCTCAACGATGAAAAAGCAAGGTTTGGACTTTTTGGATAGTCTGAATCGAATAATTTTAAATTCATTGGATTACAATTTAGTGATCATATAAATTTAGCTTAGCCTATAGGAGGCTTGAGCAGTATCAAAATTTTTGCCCGTGAATGGTATGTAAATTATTCAACAACGGGCAAAATATAATTGAGAGTTATAGTTCAATTTGTAATTGTTTAAGATAAGCTTTAAACTCATCACCTATTTCTGGATGTTTTAACCCATAGCCAATGGTAGCTTCCAGATAACCTAACTTTGAACCGCAATCATAGCGTTTACCTTCAATGATATGCGCAAAAATAGCTTCATAATGTAAGACTTCTGAGATTGCATCGGTTAGCTGAATTTCTCCACCAACTCCACGTTGAGTATTCTTCAGTTCCGTGAAGATCCGTGGTGTTAGAATATAGCGTCCAACGGCAGCCAAAGTTGATGGAGCCTCCCCGATCTTTGGTTTCTCAACAATTTTTTCAATCTTATGATATTTCGGCGAGTTATCTGCCAATTTAACAATGCCATAAGACGAAACCTCATCTTCAGCTACCTGATTAACTCCAAGCACGGAAGAACCAGTTTCTTCATAAACTTCAACCATCTGTGCTAATGCACTAGGTTTGGCATCAATTAATTCATCAGCAAGAATTACCGCAAATGCCTCATTACCAACCACCGAACTAGCCGTTAAAACCGCGTGACCAAGTCCCAGTGCTTCTGCCTGGCGAATATAAATACAATTTACATTGCTTGGCAATATATTTTGTACTATTTCTAAAAGTTTGGTTTTTTGCTTTAATTCCAGCTCAGTTTCCAGTTCATAAGCTTTGTCGAAATGATCTTCGATTGAACGTTTATTGCGCCCGGTAATAAAAATTAATTCAGTAATTCCAGCATTAATTGCTTCTTCTACCGCATACTGAATAAGAGGTTTATCAACAATCGGTAGCATTTCTTTAGGCGAAGCTTTAGTCGCTGGAAGAAAACGGGTTCCCATTCCAGCCACCGGAAATACTGCTTTAGTAATTTTAGCAGTCATTAGTTATTTTCCTGCGAAAAAATAATATTCAAGCTGTTGGCGTAAATATTTACGAGCTGAGTCTTCAGAGAGGTTTAAACGATTTTCGTTAATAATCATAGTCTGTTGTTTAATCCAGCCCTGCCACGCTTCTTTTGAAACATTAGCCAAAATCTTTTGTCCTAATTCACCAGGAATTGGCGCAAAATCAAGCCCTTCTGCCTCAACTCCAAGTTTAATACAATTTACGATATTTGCCACAATTTTATCCTTTAAGTTTTTTGAAGATAATGGTTGAATTAGTTCCACCAAAGCCAAACGAGTTTGACATTGCATACTCTAGCTCGCGAGCTTTGGCTACATTAGCAGTATAATCCAAATCACATTCTGGATCTTGTTCAAAAATATTGATGGTTGGAGGAATAATGCTGTCTTTGATTGCCATAATGGTAAATACGGCTTCAACTGCGCTGGCTGCTCCCAAGAGGTGACCAGTCATTGATTTAGTCGAGCTAACCGATAATTTATAAGCATGCTCACCAAACACGTTTTTAACCGCATTACTCTCATTAATATCACCCATTGGTGTTGATGTACCATGAGCATTAACATAACCAATTTGATTTAAGTCAATCTTAGCATTGTTTAATGCCATTTGCATACTGCGTGCCGGACCATCAATAGTAGGGGAGGTAATATGGTAGGCATCAGAAGTAGCGCCATAGCCTACAACTTCTGCATAAATTTTGGCACCACGCGCTTTAGCATGTTCATATTCTTCTAAAACCAATACTGCAGATCCTTCACCCATTACAAATCCGTCACGGTCTTTATCCCACGGACGTGATGAGGTTTTAGGATCATCATTGCGCGTAGATAATGCCTTTAATGAGTTAAATCCTGCGACACCAATTGCACAGATACTGGCTTCAGCTCCACCAGCTAGCATTACATCACAATCACCGTATTCAATGTAACGAGCTGCATCACCAATACAATGATTGCTGGTAGCACAAGCACTAACAATCCCGTAGCTAACACCTTTATATCCATACATGATTGATAATTGACCTGAGATCATATTACCTAATGCACCAGGTATGAAAAACGGACCTATCTTACGTGGACCTTTTTCTTTAAGGATTAGTGAATGCTCTTCAATCGTCGGTAATCCCCCGATTCCGGAGCCAATAATTAAACCAACACGCTCTTTATTTAAGTTAGCTAATTCCTCAATCCCTGAATCGCGTACAGCTTGCACACCAGCAACCACACCCATTTGGATAAAACGGTCAGTGCGGCGTGCCTCTTTAGCATCAAAAAACCCTTCAGTTGAAAAATTCTTTACTTCGCCAGCAATTTTAGTTATCGAATTAACTGGATCAAAATTAGTAATACGGTCAATGCCGCTCACGCCATTGACGATATTTTTCCATGCACTGTCTAAATCATTACCAACAGGTGATACAATTCCGATTCCAGTTACTACTACTCTTCGTTTAGTCATATAAGATCCCCTACGTTAAACATTAGTATTCAAGTGTTCATACAGATATAGCCATGTATCAATAACAGTATCTGGATTTAATGAAATAGTTTCAATTCCTTCATCAATTAGCCATTTGGCAAAATCAGGGTGATCGGATGGGCCTTGACCACAGATTCCGACATATTTACCTTGTTTGCGGCATGCACTAATTGCAAGGTGTAACATTGCTTTAACCGCATCATTACGCTCATCAAAAGAAGCGGCAATTGCACCATTTGAGTCGCGATCAATCCCCAGTGTCAACTGAGTCATATCATTGGAACCAATTGAGAATCCATCAAAATAGTCTAAAAATTTCTCAGCTAAAATAGCATTGGAAGGAATTTCACACATCATATAAATATTAAGCCCATTTTGTCCACGTACTAGACCATTGTCAGCAAGCAAGGCGATTACTTCTTTGGCTTCATTAGTTGTACGAACAAAAGGAATCATAATCGTGACATTATCTAAACCCATAGTTGTCCGAACTTTATTGATTGCCATACATTCTAAATCAAAGCAGTCACGGAAGCTTGGGGCAATGTAGCGCGATGCACCCCTAAAGCCCATCATTGGATTTTCTTCAATCGGCTCATATAATTTACCGCCAATTAGATTAGAGTATTCATTTGATTTAAAATCAGATAAGCGTACAATTACTTTTTTTGGATAAAACGCTGCAGCAATAGTAGAAACACCTTCAGCTAGTTTATCAACATAGAAATCTACCGGGCTTGAATAACCAGCAATCTTATCTGCTACTGTTGATTTCAGCGGCTCAGGCAGGTTGTCAAATTCAAGCAACGCTTTTGGATGAATACCGATTTGGCGATTGATAATAAATTCTAAACGTGCCAGACCAACCCCAAAATTAGGAATGCTTGAGAAATTAAAGGCTAATTCTGGATTACCAACATTCATCATGATGTCAACTGGCAATTTTGGCATATTAACTACATCCAACTCAAGTACTTCAATATTCAGGTGCCCGGCATAAATATGTCCACTATCACCTTCGCAACAAGAGACCGTAACTTCTTGGCCTTCTTTAAGTACTTCGGTCGCGTTTTCACAACCAACAATCGCTGGTATGCCTAGTTCACGGGCAATAATTGCCGCATGACAAGTTCTTCCACCACGATTAGTAACGATTGCTGCTGCACGTTTCATAACTGGTTCCCAATCTGGATCGGTCATATCAGTTACCAAAATATCGCCAGCTTTAACACTGTGCATTTCTGAATGATCTTTTACCAAGCGTACTACGCCAGTTGCTGCTTTTTGTCCAACTGCACGACCAGTAACTAAGATTTGACCGCGTTCACGAATATGATAACGAATTTGTTTACCGTGCTGTGACTCTTGGGATTTTACTGTTTCCGGACGAGCTTGTAGGATATAAATTTTACCATCCAGCCCATCTTTACCCCATTCGATATCCATTGCCCGGGCATAGTGTTCTTCGATAATCATCGCAAATTTACCTAATTCAGTAGCGTCTGCATCGGTGATTGAAAATAAATTACGTTCATGGCTAGGTACACCAATGGTTTGCACTGATTTACCCGGGATACTAGCATTGGTAAATTCCATTTTCATGGCTTTACTACCAACATTTTTACGAATAATCGCCGGACGGTTGGCAATTAAATTTGGTTTGTAAACGTAGAACTCATCCGGATTAACCATCCCTTGCACTACGCACTCTCCAAGCCCGTAACTTGAAGTAATGAATACTACTTTATCAAAACCAGATTCGGTATCAACCGTAAACATTACCCCAGAACTAGCGGTGTCTGAGCGAACCATTTTTTGGATTCCCGCAGATAAGTAAATCAATGAGTGGTCGAAGCCTTTATGTACGCGATATGCAATTGCACGATCGTTATATAATGAAGCAAATACCTGCTTAACCGCTAATTTTAGGTTGTCAAAGCCACGAATATTTAAAAAAGTATCTTGCTGACCAGCAAACGATGCATCTGGTAAATCTTCTGCAGTTGCAGAAGAACGTACTGCCGCGGAAATGGAGTCTCCGTAGCGAGACATCATTTCGGTATAAGCTTGCTCTAAATCGCGCTCAAAGTCAGCTTGAAATGGCGCTTCCATAATCCAGTTTTGAATTTCTTTACCAGCTTTGGCTAGTTCTATGACGTTATCAACATCCAAATTATCTAAGACCGCATCAATTTTTTGTTTTAAATGATTGCTCTCTAAAAAGCGCTTATAGGCTTCAGCCGTGGTGGCAAAGCCGCCAGGAACCCGTATTCCTTTGCTATCTAATTGCGAAATCATTTCGCCTAATGAGGCATTTTTCCCACCAACCTCGGCGACATCCGTCATGCGTAAGTGTTCAAACCAGATAATATTTTTCATAAAATAGGGCTCCATGCTCAATAAAATAAAGTAATATTGTTTATCTAAGCGCTTGCTTTGGATATAAAATTAGCTTATACCCAATAAATAAGCAGTTCATTTTACCATAGTTGAAATATTGTTTGTTAACCAGTTATACATGAATCCGCTTTACATTTTAGTATTTAATTGCTGATTTTAAAAGGATTGGGCTTAGTCTGCCAACTAAGTTGATAATTACAGAAACCTAAGTAAAACCCAAAGTTTTAGGATTTGGCAGATGTGGTAGAAAATGTAGTTTTTTCCCCCATGGTAATTAACCGTCAATTACGCTGCTTAATTCATAAAGCAAATCAAGAGCCTGTTTGGCAGACAAATTATCTGGGTTAATCTGGCGTAGTTGCTGGAGCACCCCCTCTTCGGCAGCCGAATGTTGTGGCGCAGCCTCTTCGATAGTTTCATCAAGGCTAAATAAGTCTAACTGGGCTTGATTTTGGCTATTTTGTTCGAGGTGTGTCAGATATTTCTTGGCGCAAGATAGTACTGTTTTTGGTACGCCAGCGAGGGCGGCAACCTGAATCCCGTAGCTTTTTGCTGCTGGACCTTCTTCGACCTGATGCATAAAGACAATTTGGTCTTTGTACTCTACGGCATTAAGGTGAACATTGGCGATATTTGAATAGTGATTGGTAAGATCGGTTAATTCAAAATAGTGTGTGGCAAATAAGGTGTAAGAACCACTATTTTCAGTCAGATAACGAGCAATTGCATAAGCAAGTGCTAATCCGTCAAAGGTCGAGGTTCCGCGTCCCACTTCATCCATGATTACCAGTGATTTAGCGGTTGCATTATTGAGAATATTAGCAGTTTCGGACATTTCAAGCATGAAAGTTGATTTGCCAGCAGCTAAGTCATCTGATGCACCAATTCTGGTAAAGATGCGATCAATATCGCCAAGCTGTAGGCTTTTAGCCGGGACAAATGAACCGCAGTATGCCAGAAGCGTAATAATTGCACATTGGCGCATATAAGTTGATTTACCGCCCATATTTGGACCGGTTATCAGGAGGAAATTTCGGTTTGAATTTAGCTTGAGATCATTCGCGATAAATTGATCGATCTGCTGCTCAACTACGGGATGACGACCTTCAACAATCACCAATCGATTATCCGGGCTAAGCTCGGGACGACAATAATTATTCTCCAATGCAACACGTGCAAAACAAGTAAGCACATCCAACCCGGCTAGAGAATGAGCAAGATTTTGCAGTGGCATGATATATTGATTTAAGTAGTCAAGTAATTGTTCATAAATTTTTTTCTCTAATGCCAAAGCTTTATCTTGCGCCGATAAAACCTCATTTTCGTAAGCTTTGAGTTCTGGCGTAGTGAAACGCTCGGCATTTTTTAGCGTTTGCGTGCGGCGATATTCCACTGGGGTTTTATCAAGATTAATTCGTGAGATCTCAATGAAATAACCATGCACGCGATTGTACTCGATTTTTAGGCTACTTATTCCGCTGCGTTCGCGTTCTTTGGCTTCCAGTTCAATTAAAAATTGGCTGCCATCCTGACGAATCCCACGTAGGTAATCCAATTCTTGATCAAAACCATCATTAATTACGTCACCTTCGCGTAAAAGCAGGCTTGGTTCTTCTTTCAATACCCGCTGCAAATGACCGCTAATTTCACTATTAACGGCAATAATTGCGTTACGAATTTCTGCAATTAATCGTGTTGAAGGTAATTCGGCAAGTATATCTAACTCAGGTAGAATCATTAGGCTGTTGCGTAATGCAGCCAAATCACGGGGGCGAGCTGAACGCAGGGCTACTCGCGAGGTAATCCGCTCGATGTCACAAATACGACGTAGGATGGATTGTAATGGTTTATAGTGTGTTTGTAGTGCAGAGACGGTTGCATAACGTTCTTCAATTTGCACCATTTGGCGTAATGGATTATTTAGCCAATTATCCAACAAGCGACTGCCCATCGGGGTGGCACATTTGTCCATTACTGAAAATAGGGTTGGCGAAGTTTCACCGCGCATAGTCAGGCTTATTTCCAGATTGCGTCGTGAAATTGCATCTAAAATTAAATAATTATCTTCCTGATCCAATATTATACTATTAATATGGGGTAAACTATTTTTTTGGGTTTGTTTGGCATAGTCGAGTAATACCGCGGCGGCACAAATTGCCAATTTAGCATGGGAGATACCAAAACCATCTAAATCTTGTAATGCAAAATGCTCACAAAGTTTACGTTTAGACAAATCGTGCTCAAAATGCCAATCTGGAATGATTTTGTAGGCTAAATTAGGTTTTTGGTTTTGTAATTCGCTAATCAGATTTTCAGGAGCAATAATTTCTGCCGGGCGCAAGCGCTCGATTTGATTATATATTTCGGAGCTATTTCCCTCATAAATCATAAATAAGCCACTACTTAATGATATCCACGCTAAACCAAACTGTTGCTTACGTTGATACAGCGCGATGATTAAATTATTCTGCTTTTCATCGAGTAAGCTATCATCAGTAAGTGTGCCGGGTGTGATTATCTTAGTAACTTGGCGATCTACCGGACCTTTACCAGTTACTTCGCCAACCTGATCAACAATTGCCACCGATTTACCAACTTTAACCAGACGTGTCAGGTATTGCTCGGCAGCATGGTAGGGAACGCCTGCCATTTTAATTGGTGAACCAGCACTACTTCCGCGTTGGGTTAGCGTAATTCCGAGTATTTTGGAAGCAACTTCCGCATCTTCAAAAAACATTTCATAGAAATCACCCATCCGATAAAATAATAACATATCGGGGTACTCAGCTTTAATTTTGAGATATTGCTGCATCATTGGGGTGTGCTGGGATAACTCCATCCCATAGGTCTCTATAGTTTGTGATTTGTTCATGCGTGACACTTTTAATTATTTTGGATGATTTTAAGTATTTGGCTGATTATTTTAGGGTTAGCTGCAATGATATTACCGCTATCCATGAACCCTTGCCCACCATCGAAATCACAAACTAAACCACCAGCTTCTTTGACTAACAAATAACCTGCTGCGATATCCCATGGTTTTAAAGCAAATTCCCAGAAGCCATCAACCATTCCGGCAGCAACATAAGCTAAATCAAGAGCGGCAGAACCAGCACGACGTTGACCAGAGGTTGATTCCAGCATTACTTTAAAAATTGACAAGTAGCGCTCTAATAAATCCATATTATAAGTAGGGAAACCTGTTGCAAGTAAGCTATCTTCAAGATTATTAGTTTTTGATACTCTGAGACGACCATTGTTTAAGTGTGCGCCCTTACCGATTTCTGCAGTATAAATATCATTGCGATTTGGATCAAATACGATACCATGCGTGATTTTATCTTCATGCTTTACCGCAATTGAAATTGAGTACTGTGGATGTCCATGGATGTAATTAGTAGTGCCGTCTATTGGGTCAATAATCCAAGTAACATCGGATTTATTATCTAATTCACCTTGTTCTTCACTTAAAATATTATGTGATGGGAATGCTTTTAAGATAGTATTGATAATAATTTGCTCGGCTTTTTTATCAACTTCACTGACAAAATCATTGTTTCCTTTACGCTCAACCTTAATCCGCTCTAAATTGCGACTTTCCTGTTGAATGATATTTCCAGCGTTATAAGCAGCTTGAACTGCAATATTTAAAATCCCTGACATGAAGAATCCTTTAATAATGGGTATAATTAGCCAGTGATTATACCGCACAAAGTGTATTCTTTAGCTCGTAATTACTCCCTTTATACAATTACTATGCTGCACTGCGTCTAAAATGCATGATATTATTAAGGTCGTTTATGCTAGAATCACACGTTTATGTAATCAATAGTTTAAAGAGGCAGTATGGAAGCTCAGGGTTTATCTAAATGGTTCTATTTGGGGATCGTCGGGATTATCATCGGCGTGGTAATGATTATTCGCGCACATGGTGATAATAAAAGTAAGGCTATGGAGAATGGTTACCTATTATTTATATTAGGCTGTGTTGGGGTTGTTTCAGAGTTTACTGATTTTGCAACGGTGTTGCTGTTGTTTATCGCGGTAAGTGGAGTTGTTTTATTACTGGATAAACTTATCTGGGGTAAATCACGCAGCGATACGCAGATAAAACCGCATTATGTTCATTATTCACGCGAATTTTTCCCGGTGGTTTTGGCGGTGTGGGTATTAAGAGCATTTTTGTTTGAAGCTTATCAAATTCCTAGTAGCTCAATGCGTCCGGATCTAACTGTTGGTGATTTTATTTTAGTAAGTAAATTTAACTATGGCTTAAGAATGCCAATTACTAATCAGGTAGTTATTCCAATTAATAAGGTTGAGCGTGGTGATATTGTAGTCTTTCAAGATCAAACCAAACCTAACCGAGATTTAATTAAACGCGTCGTGGGATTACCTGGTGATACGATTACTTATATTGATAAGCGTTTGCGGATTAATGGAAAAAGCCTAACTTATCAGAATGATGGTTCTTATGATTATACTGAAGCTGGTCCCAATGGTGATGTAATGATTCATAATCAGCGTTTAATTGAAGATTTAACCGGTGTAAAACATCCGATTATTGTCTGGGATCAGGTTCCTCCAGTAATTTTAGAGATGGTGCAAGATTTCCCGGGTAAAGAAAATTGCCAATACAATGACGAAGGGTTTACTTGTCATATACCAGAAGGACATTATTTTATGATGGGTGATAACCGGGATAATAGTCTTGATGGTAGGTATTGGGGCTTTGTACCTGATAAAGCAATTTTGGGTAAAGCTATTTATGTATGGATGAATTTCCGTGATTTATCCCGTGTCGGAACAAAGATTGAATAATGGCAAATATTTCTGATTTACAAGAACAATTAGGTTATGAATTTAATGATGTATCGTTATTGCGTCAGGCGATTACGCACCGTAGCTATAGCAAAATTAATAACGAGCGCTTAGAGTTTGTTGGTGATGGCGTTTTGGATTATGTGATTGCGCTTAATCTGTACCAGATTTACCCAGACTTATCCGAAGGTGAACTATCTAAAATGCGTGCAGCCTTGGTTAATCAAGACGGTTTAGTCGAAATTGCCGAGCAGCTTAATCTGGGGCATTATTTGTATCTGGGTGATGGCGAATTGAAAAGCGGAGGACGACAGCGCCCTTCAATTTTAGCTGATGCGTTGGAAGCTATTTTTGCCGCAATTACTTTGGACAGTAGTTTTGAAAAATGTCGGCGGGTGATTGAACGTTTATTTTATTACCCATTGCGTGAACAACAGCAGGGCAAAACTAAAGATTACAAAACCCAGTTGCAAGAATACATTCAAGCCAAAAGATTCCGTTTGCCGCGCTATGAAATAGTTGGCATGACGGGTCCTGAGCATGATATGTTGTTTCGGGTTGAGTGTACAATTGAAGAACTTGATGTTCGTGCCTATGGTGAAGGTAAGGGCAAAAAACAGGCCAGTCAATGTGCTGCAAATAACTTACTAATGTTACTTAATGAGATGGCTTTTAATGATTGAATCTAAAACTTTTTGTGGCTTTGTAGCGATAGTTGGACGTCCAAATGTGGGTAAGTCAACACTTATGAACCATCTGATTGGGCAAAAAATCAGTATTACTTCGCGTAAACCGCAAACTACCCGGCATCGCGTAACTGGGGTTTATACTCATAACGATAGCCAATATCTTTTTGTTGATACTCCGGGGTTTCAAAAGCAATATTTAACTAAACTAAATCAGGCGTTAAATCAAAGCGTAGTTAATAGTTTGAGTAATGTTGATGCAATTATTTATGTTGTTGAAGCCGGGATTTTTAACCTCGGTGATGAAGAAGTATTAAATTTATTGCCAACTGAGGCAAATGTAATTTTAGTAGTCAATAAACGTGATAAATATAAAGATCGTAATGAGTTAAATCAATTTGTTAAAGAAGTATCTGAAAAATATCCATTTAAAAAAGTATTGAGCGTAGCGGCTAAACATGATCACGGAATGGATGAGTTACTTGCAGCAACTAAATTATATTTACCAGAGAGCGTTTTTTTATATCCTGAAGAACAGCTTAGTGATAAGAGTAGTCGTTTTATGGCGAGTGAAATTATTCGTGAGAAACTATTTCGTTCACTGGGAGAAGAGCTTCCTTACAGTTTGATGGTTGAAATTGATAAATTTGAGCAAACCAGTAAACTTAGCCGGATTTTTGCAACGATTATCGTTGATCGGGAAAATCAAAAGCCGATGATTATTGGTAAAGGTGGCGAAAAATTAAAAAAAATCTCAATTGAATCACGCTTAGATATGGAAAAACTCTTTGATACCAAAGTTCATTTGGAAATTTGGGTTAAGGTTAAGAGTGGATTTGCGGATGAGCTTAAGTTTCTACAACAATTTGAGTAGATATTAAAATGATTTCAGTAGTGATTTTAACTAAAAACAGCGCCAAGTATATTGAGCGCTGTTTGGGTGTCTTACAAGCCTTTCCTGAAGTAGTTGTCGTTGATAATGGCTCTACTGATCAAACCATGGAGATTGCGGCTGGATTTGCGAATGTTAAGCTTTATCAGCGTGAATTTTGTGGCTTTGGGCCATTAAAAAATATCGGCGCACAATTAGCTAAGCATGACTGGGTATTCTTTGTTGATAGTGATGAGATTGTTAGCCCTGAGTTAGTCCAAAAAATACTTGGACAGCACTTAAGCGAGCAAGAAGTTTATCGCTTTTATCGTAAAAATTATTATGCCGGACACTTGATTAATGGTTGCAATTGGGATAATGATTATGTGGTGCGTTTATATAATCGTAAAATCACAAGCTTTAATGACAATCAGGTACATGAAAGTATTCAAACCAACAATTTAACTGTCACAACGCTAAGTGACAAAAACTCCTTTATCTATCATTTTCCCTACAATAATACCCGTCAATTAATGACAAAACTGGAGCACTATGCTGATCTTTATGCTGTAACTAAGCTTGGGCATAAAAAAGTAAGATTGTGGACGCTTCCGTTTCGTTTCTTTATGGCCTTTATTAAAAGCTATGTGCTTAAAAAAGGTTTTAAATACGGCTATGAAGGCTTTTTAATTAGTAGCTATAATGCGATGGGCGTACTGGTTAAATATCTTAAACTCTATGAATTAAGCACTGCTAAAAGTTGCGTTATTGCATTAAAAATAGCGGATCAGCAAGAACTGGCAAATGCAATACGATTAATTAATGCTCAAACACTAGTTCCTTCTCGGGTAATCTTCTTGTTTTCGGAGCTACTCTCTCAACAAATGCCTGCAATGCGCAAATTGTTAGCTGAGAATTTGATTCCTGCTGCAGACTGCATTGTCTATGATACTCAAGATGTAACGCAAACTTTGTCAAATTATCAGCAAGATAATGCAGATGCTGGACAAGTTATGTTTTTCTTTGATGTAAATAGTTTAACAAATATTAGAATCGTTGAATTTAGTTTACACAACAAAATTAGCTCAGACCGTATTCAGATATTTTATAAGTGTTAAAATAATGAGGCATAAATTAATTAATATAGGTTATAAAGGTAGTCGGTACTAATGAATAAAGTAGCTAATGTTGATTTATCTTTGCTAGCAGAGCAACGAGTATTTATAACCGGTGGGACTGGATTTGTAGGTAAGAACTTGCTTAAGTTTTTAATCGATCATGACATTGCGCCAAAGCAAATTACAATTTTAACGCGTAGTATACAAAAATTTAGACAGAAATATCCAGAGCTGGCAAATCAGGAATGGTTAGACTTTGAGCAAGCAGACATTAGAAACCTACAGTGGAACAATCAAAAATATGATTATTTTATTCATGCTGCAACTAGTGTCGTAGAGCAATCTGACTCAAAGACGCTGTTTGATGAAATAGTTGAGGGTATTAAAAAAGCATTGTTGTTTGCTGAACACGCAGGGGTTAAGAGTTTTATTAACATTAGTTCTGGTGCGGTTTACCAATTAAACCAAAAGCAGATTGGATTAACAGAAGATTCCCCATTAGTTACCAAGCTAGACAATCCTAAAAATACTTATGCGGTAGCTAAAATAAGCAGTGAACATTTGGCATATTTAGCTTCGTACAACGCTGGGATCAAAGTTACTACTTTACGCTGTTTTTGTTTTGCTGGTGCATATTTAGAGCCTACTCATTTTGCAATTGGTGAGTTTGTGCAAAAGGCATTGAAGAATGAAGATATAATGGTGCAAGCTGGTGGTGGGATTTATCGTTCATATTTATCCTCTACTGATTTGGCTCAGCAGATCTTTGAAACATTGATTGTATCAAGTATACGTGCTAGTAATTATGAAGTCTATAATCTAGGTTCTGATAATGCAATAAGTTTGCCTGATTTGGCGCATAAGGTGGTTGAGGTTTTAGGAAGTGAATCAAAAGTTACTACGCCAAATATAAGCTCTGTAGATGTTAATTATTATGTACCAAGTACTAATAAACTTGATAGGATATTAGGGAAGTCAGCAAAATTACTTGATATCATAATTAGAGAGGCTGCAGAATATTATCGTAGTTTAACCGTTAAGACTGAGCTAGTTAAAGATCCTGCAGAATATTATAGCAAGGTAAGCCAAACAGAAATTTTTACTCAAAGAACTAGCCTGTCAGTAATTGTTGCCTGTTATAATGATGAGCAAGCTATTCCAATTATGGCAGAACGATTAGTTATGGTACTAAGCAAGTGTAACCTTGACTATGAGATAATTTTTGTGAGTAATGGAAGTAACGATAATTCAATTCAGGTAATTCAAGAGTTATCTGCTCAAAATCGGCGGATTAGTGGTGTAACTCATTCCCGGAGTTTTGAACAGACCTCACAAGCTTCTTTTTTGAATGGAATGGAGCTCTCAAGCAAGCAAGCCTGTGTCTTGTTAGATGGTGATCTTCAAGATCCGCCAGAAATGATTGAAGACTTTGTTGCCAAATGGCAAGAGGGATATGATATTGTTTATGGTGTGCGTCATAAGCGTGAAGCACCGTTATTTGTTCAAATTGGCTCTAAAATTTTTTATCGTTTATTTGATAAGTTATCTACCATCCGAATGCCGCATGATGCAGGTGATTTTTCTTTAATTGATCGGCGTGCAGTGGATTGGATGCTGGCAACACATGAACATGATGTTTTAATCCGTGGAATGCGTGCGTACGTCGGCTTTAAGCATATTGGAGTTAAGTACTTCAGACCAGAACGAATGTTTGGTAACTCATCAAATAACTTTTTTAAACTGATTATGTGGCTGAAAAAAGGAATTTTTTCTTATTCACGTCGTCCATTAGATTGGATGACTACGGCTGGTTTTGGGCTGGTAGCTCTTTCAATTTTACTAGCGATTATTCAAGTGTTAATTCGCCTATTTTATCCATCTGCTACGCCACATGGGCTTACGACTATTATGCTATTAATTATGTTTTTTGGCTCGTTTTCAATCTTGGCAATTAGTATTTTGGGTGAGTACATAGCCAAAATTGTCGAAGAAACCAAAAAAAGACCAATTTATATTCGGGATCTTAGAATTAAGGATGGCGAAATTAAAAAAATCTCTTTTGATGAGCATTCCTGTGCAAAACGAGAGCGCTAGTTATGTTTGTGCTTAATTTTTGCACTTCTGAAAGTTAATTGATAATATGCTTAAATATAAAAAATTAGTAAACTTGTGTCAGTACCTGCTATGCATAGTTACTATGTTATTTATGTTATTTGCTTTTTCTGGTATCAATTATTTTAGTTTTGCTTCGCCACTATTTTATGCTTATGATGGTATTTTTAGCTTAGGTATAGTTAAAGGTATTCTAGAAAATCATAGTATTTGGGTAAATCCTCATTTGGGTTTTCCGAATGGCTATATTGGCTATGATTTTCCAATGACTGAATCCTTCCATGTCTTATTAATAGTGCTGCTAGGCTTGATATTTGGACATGATCCGATCGTTATTACTAATCTCTTTTATTTACTAAGCTTTGTTTTAGCTGCACTAACTAGCTTATGGGTGCTCCGCTATTATAAAATATCTTATCCTCTAGCATTAGCCGGCGCTGTAGTATTTACGTTTTTACCGTATCATTTCTACCGCTCTACTATGCATTTGTTTTTGTCGTCATATTTTACAATTCCACTGTGGTGCGCTGTAATCACTACTATTTATCAAAACGGTAGGATTAAGTTACATAGCAACAATATCTTAAATATATTATTTATCTTATTACTGAGTTATGTATTGTCAGCAACTGGGATTTATTATACTTTCTTTGGTTGCTTTTTTTTAATTTGTGTCGCGGTAATTGTCTGGAGTGAAAAACGAACATCTGCAGCAATAATCAGCCTAACAATTATTGTGTTAGCCGTCTGTTTTATTATCCTTCAGTTAGCACCATCAATACTTTATCATGCACAACATGGAGCCAATCCATTAGCCGCGGTAAGAAGCTCTGCTCAGACTGAGATTTATGGTTTGCGAATTGCGCATTTACTATTGTCACCAGAATATGAGCGAATTAGTTTTTTAGCAAATATCAGTAATCGCTATAATCAAATATTTGTTTCTGGATTAAATGAAAGTATTTACTCTCATCTCGGATTGATTTCATCTTGCGGATTTATCTTGTTATTACTGATGATCTTTATACCGCGTAAATTTCCTGATAATACTCAGTTAAAATTAATTAGCAAGCTTAATTTACTGGCTGTATTATTTGCGACAACGAGTGGCTTTGCCGTTTTATTCTCTTTTTTTGTGACTGATATGATCCGTTCGGTAAATCGAATAAGTATTTTTATTGCTTTTTTTGCTATTTTTATGGTGTTGTATTTATTACAGTGCGTAATCTCTAAGTTTAAAATACATATTATTGTATATTGGCTAATTTCAATTGGGGTATTATATCTTGCAGCTATCGATCAAATTGATTCATCCTCATTTGATAATCGTAAAAATATTATGCCTGCAGCGAGCGATAAATATTTTGTTTCTGATATTGAGCAAACGCTACCTAAAGGATCAGCAGTGTTTCAACTTCCATATATGGATTTTCCTGAACCTAGGATTATTTCTGGTACTATGGGAACCTATGAACCAATGTCATTATATCTTTACTCACGGGATCTATATTGGAGTTATGGTGCAACTAGGGGTAGAGATGTCGATAAATGGGATAAGACCACTACAGCTTTGCCGGTGAAGGCAATGTTAGCTAAATTAAAGCCAGCAGGCTATAGCGGAATCGTCATTGACACTTATGGCTATCAAGACAAAGGGCAGAGCATTATCCATGAACTAAATCATGAACTAGGAAAGTCTCCGTTAATTAGCTTAGATCATCATTATGTATTTTACTCATTAGGTAGCAAATAATCAAAAATCCCATGACTGATACCAAAGTAAGTAACGATAAGTATAATCACGATGGATTTCTAAGCCTGAAATTGCCGGATAAAAAAGGATAAATAGCCCTATTACTAAAATTAAATAGATACAGACTAATCTTTTTAAGCTTTTTTCTGAGCGTTTGAGTGCTGCATCAAGCGCCCAGGTAATTGCTAAAATCATAAATGGTGTCACTGAGTATAAATAGTAAATAAAACTCGTGCGCTTCAAGAGCATATATGGTAAATATTGCGAGGCAATCGCCAGTAAAATAAAACCTAGTTGCCAGCTCCGCGTTTTGACAAAGTTTATCATCATTATCAAAATTGCCACAATACTAAACCACCAAATTGCTGGATTACCCATCAAAACAATAGAACTATATTCTTTTGTGGTGTAATTCATCCAGCTATAAATCCTTTGAGGGCGAAGCATCAAAAACCATGACCACCATGGCGACTCAAATTGATGATGGTGGGTAACTGCATAAGTAGTATGGTAGTGCCACATTGCCAGATGTTGTTGGATTATAAAACTTATAAAGTTTTGTGATTCGGTTTGAGTTGCGTACTGTGGTATAAAGCTCATAGAGTACAGAATGATAACGAATATACTTAGATAAGCTAATTTAAGAGTGCTCCGAATATTACTCTTTCTAATGGCATTTTGTACGTTATCGGATACTGCCAGTTGATGTTTAAACTGTGGTTTTTTATAAAAAAACTCATAATAAATTATGATCGGTAATATTGCGAGTAATGAAAATAATGCAATCCATTTAGTAGCCAGTGCAAGCGCAAAAAAGAGAGCGATCCCCCATAGATTATTTTGTGCCGAATTTAGCTTAGCAAGTTTTTGGTTCTCAATGTAGCAAAAGAGCATTAGGTACTCTGCACAAATAAATAATGTCACCATTGAGTCAATTAAAGCATAGCGGTTAATCGTAAAATGCATAAAATCAAACATTAATAATAATGCTGCAAAAATAGCCGCACGGTTACTTTTAAAAACCTTTTTAGCAAAGTAGTATATTAGGGGAACCATGATAATACCACAGAGGTATGCCATAATCCGCCAACCAAGTGGCTTCATGCCGAAAATTAAAATCCCTAATGCAATAATTAAAGTCCCCAGCGGTGGGTGTGTATTTGCAAAAAGAGGAAGATGATGAATGTATTGATATGCAGTTATCACATAATATAGCTCATCAAAAACGATGCTTGATTTTATTGATGGGTCATAATTTTTTGGTGGTGATAGTGTAGCAAAAAGTGTCTTAATGCTATCGCTAGTATTATCATAGCCGATTGATATTTTGTAATTTTTAACGAGATTATTCTTGTTATCAAAAATAGCCAATTGTTTGAATTCAATTGTTGGTGACTCTGTACTGAAAGTCAGGCGGTTAATCTTGAGATTTTGCTTAAAAGCTATGCTGCTCCATTGATAAACTGGCGGTTGCTTACCAGAGGTATCAATTTCGACGATTGGTGAATCTATGCCTGACTCAAGTTGTGCGGATACTTTAAATTTGCCATTACTTAAGCCTAAGAAATAATAGACTCTACTAAGCTTAGTTGGCTTATCGAAAATAAAAGTAATATTTTTACTTTCATAATTACCTATCCAGGTTGCACTAGGGTTTCCGCTAATTTGGGCTAAGTTGACTCCGCTGATGATCGCATAAACTATAGCCAGCAATAGCGGGATTAACCAACTCTTGCGGTTTAATAATCTTTTAAATAAATTAAGCACAGTTTATATCTTTCTTCGTCATATTATGATTGGTATAAATGCCAGCTTGGATACCATGAAAGGTATTTCAATATGTAGTTACTATCAATTTCAACTCCAGCCAGCACGGGATAAAACATGATAAATAACCCAATGACTGCTGCAAGATATATGTAAATAAGTATGTTTAGTTTTTTCGTGGATGACTTTAATAAAACCTGTATACTAGCAGCGATAGATAAAATCCACAATGGAGTAACACTATAGAAATAATAGATATAACTAATCCGGCTAATGAATATAAATGGTAATAATTGTGCGGCAACCAATAGGGCAATAAAAAGATAGTTTGTTTGGCGTTGTTTAATTGCATAAATAGCTATCAATATTATAGCCGGAATTCCTAGCCACCAGATTAGTGGATTTCCCATGAGGGTGATGCTAATCACTTGGTGAGGAACTGGAGTCAGTGAGTAAATATTCATTGGGTTCATGATTAGTGGCCAGCTCCACCATTGTGAGCCTTGCAACATACTATGAAGCTCTTTGATGCCTTTGCTGTGAAACCAGAGCATAAGTTTCTGTGCATTAATAAATAATTCAAATAAACTAGCTTGCTGAGTGATAATACTGTATGGCACAAAACTAAGAATATAAATTAAGCTCGGAATAAGCATAGTTGATAGAGCGTACGTAAATAGTATAGGTAAATTTAGTAATTTTGCTTTACGAATGACGCAGAGTAAAATAACTATTCCGATTGGAATTAGCGTAAATAATGCGGTCCACTTACAGGCTAATCCAAGACCTAAGCAAATTCCAACGTATAGTATGTTTCGAGTCGCACACTTAAAGTCTAATGCATTATTAGCAAGAATATACTGATATAAAAAATAATATTCTAAACAAATAAATAGTGTCACCTCTGGCTCAATTAAAGCATAGCGATTGATACTAAAATGCATAAAATCAAACATTAATAAAAATGCAGCAACTAAAGCGATCTTGCGTTGTCTAAATAATTGCAGGGCAAATAAATAGACGATAATTAAGACTAGAATTCCGCATAATAAGGGCATTATTCTCCAGCCAAATGGAGTTTCACCAAACATGGCAATACCCGCAGCAATAATAAAGGTGCTGAGATGTGGGTTTTCTGATAGTGTTGGTGCAATTTTATGTAGGTAATCAAGAGCTGTTTTTGCATAATACACTTCGTCAAAGATCATTGTGTTTTGTGGCGTATTGATTATTTTAAGTGGCACGTGCTTTGTGATTAATAAATTTTGCGGTTTAATTGTTTTATTAGAAGTGATCGCCACATCTGTTATATAACGGTTGCTGTTATCAAAAAGTGCAATTTGTTTAATTTCAATTGGTGCTATAGTTGTACGAATCCATAGTTTATTAAATTGAAGTTGTGAGTTTACTCCATAGCTAAGCCAGCGATAATTTAATGGATGCGTACTATCGGTTTTAACCTCAAGTAATTCTATTTGTTGGATATTTTTATTTGCTACATAAACTTTGAAATCACCATCGAGGTTTCCAATATAGAGATTTATTTGCTTTAGCGTTGTCGGTTTAGCAAAATTTAACTCTAATTGGTCATTGCTCTGCAGCGAGTAGTAGCTAGCCTTTTTTGCCCGCTCGCCTAGGTGCGGGATACTTATACAAAATGAGATCACTATGATCAATAAAATATTCAAAAAATCAAATTTATTTAATCTGATTTTATAAGCGATATTTTGGTTTAATGAGGTATTTCTGGTTTGAAACAGTGCATAGGCGCAGCTAATTGATAATAAAGCGAGAATAGCAAAAATTTGGAGGTGCAATAAATTAATCATTAGCTATTTGAATCTGTTATTTTTAAGTTGTCGCGATTATAACATACTATATCTAATATGCTATAATCGCGCATCAAATTTAATTATTTTGATTGGTATCTGAATGCTTTCATGGCAAATAATGTTAATTATTGCGACAACGCTAGGGTGCATATTTCTGGGGTGCTATTATCTCTTAGCGCGTAATGGGGGTAAACTAGCACCGAACTTAGATCGCTATGATTATTTATTTCTTATCATTATAGTCTTAATTTATCTTGCATTAAGTCTAATTAATTTTGGTGAAAAACCAACTGATAAAACAATCTGGAGTAGTACTAGTTCTGCTAAGCATTTAATTATGAAGCCAATTCAGGCGCAAACCAGCGGAGACTTATATTTCAAAACTGGAGTTTTTACCGCTACATTATTGATTCAAGCCCAAACTATGTTTAGTGAAAGTTTGATTGTGTTGGCAAAAATTGACCCAGAAATCAAAGAGGAGCCACAATTAAAATGGAATAGCTTTCATTTTAGTTCCCCAGTGCCAATCACGGCTTTTTATTTCACTGTTGAATCATCAAATATTCTCCCTCCCGAATATAGAGATACTCAGCGCGGTGTAGAAATTCAACGTTTAGCCTTGTACGACGTACAAAATCAGCACATGCTATCTTCAGTTGTGGTTAATGATTCCTCTGGCAAAGATTATACTTCAATCCTGGAAAGCCAACTATCGCCACTACAACTAACTAATGTTTGGTTCAACTCTGCGGTGTTTGATGAATATTATTATGCCGCCGCCGCACAAGAATATTTAAAGCAGTGGGGCACAGTTACACAAGCACATCCACCGCTTGCTATGTTAATTATTGCGCTTGGGATATTCTTATTTGGACTCAATCCGTTTGGCTGGCGAATTTTGGCAAATCTTAGTGGTGTTATTTTGATTCCATTAATTTATATTTTTACCAAGCGCTTAACCGGTAATCGTTATGCGGCGATGATTGCAGCAATTTTGCTGAGTGTTGATTTTATGCATTTTGTAATTTCGCGGATGGCAAGTATCGAACCATTTGTTACGCTGTTGTTACTTTGTGAGTATTTGTTCTTATTTCAGTACCTACAAGTAAAACTAAATGGTTATGGCGATAAAGCAGCATTAAAAAACATTTTTGCAGTTGGGTTATTTAGCGGGCTCGCGATTGCCTGTAAATGGTCCGGTTTATTTGTACTGCCTGCGCTTATACTGGTGTTAGTATGGGCGTCTCTAGCTAGCGGAGCAAAACCAGTTAAACTATCAATTGCATTACAGTATCTATTATTTTTAGTAGTATTACCACTTTGTATTTATTGCCTTAGTTTTGTACCGTTATTTGCAATCAAACACGCGACTAATTTTGCCAGTTTTATACTGGAAACACAAAAAAGCATGTATCAGTTTCATACTCATGAGGCTTTGGATTTTCATAATATCTATGCTTCAAAGTGGTGGACATGGCCATTAGTGTTGCAGCCTATGTCAATCGCTTTTGTGATGCTTGATCCGGTAAGTAAACTATCTCAATCGGTTGGATTGTTAGGTAATCCTTTGGTATGGTGGGGCGCATCTGCAGCAGTGATTGTATTAGCTCTCTTGCTAATTTCTCCAAAATTTAGAAAACCAGAGCTTTACTTTATTTTATTGGCAATAGCGGCTCAATATATCCCTTATGTTTTTATTAGTCGTTTAAGTTATATTTATTATTTTTACTCGGTATTACCGTTGGTAATTATAGCGTTTGCTTATTTAGTAATGCTCATGCTTAAATTAAACAGCAAAATGATTAATTGGTTAATTTTTATCTATGTTATGCTTTGTCTCTGGCTCTTTGTTATGTTTTTCCCGGCATTGAGCGGGCTTAATATTAACCGTGATTTTGTCTATCATTTTTTGCTGTGGTTTAAGACCTGGCAATTTTAAGTGGAATTAGTTTATGTCCTTAGCGGTTGTTCAATTATCTTTGACTGTCGGTGTTTTTTTAGCCGTGCTAATCTATTATCTGTATCAGATTAAGAAGTGCTCCTTACCGCATGGAAATAGATTATCTTTCTTAGACAAGACTGATTATTTACTCATTGTTATTATTAGCTCTGTTTACGCAGGTATTAGCTTAATTAATCTTGGTAGTAAGCTTGAGCCAAATACACCAGTTAGGCTAACAGCAACTCAAGGGATTGAGATTAATTTTGCTAGACCAACTCAGATTGATCAGTTTTACTATGCTTTGGGATATGTGAGTGGTGCTGTTAATTTTAGCTATGTGCGTAGTGATAATAAAACTCAGAGTATCACGATTGATCCCGGGACTTTTATGTGGAATAATCTGCAATTAAACGATCCGAATGCCAAGTATAAACAAATTACTCTAACGCCTGAATCAGGAGTGATTGAATTGCGTCAGCTGGCATTATTTGATAATACTAACTATGTAACTAATTTTACCCTAACTCAAGCAGGGCACATGATCCCGAGTCAGAAGCTGGTGAGTGTAGAGGTACCACAAGACTATCAAAGCATCTGGCATTCGAGTACGATTTGGGATGAGTATTATTATGTAACTACCGCCTATCAATTTAACCACCATTTACCGGCGCTGATAACTGTGCATCCGCCGCTAGGGATGTATTTGATTAGTGCTGGAATGAGCGTATTTGGTGATAATCCATTTGCTTGGCGTATAGTGCCAGATTTAGCAGGGATTTTGTTGCTAATCTTGGTCTATGTATTTACTAAAAAATTATCTCTATCACGAAGCGCGGCAGTGATAGCCAGTATCTTACTCAGCGTCGATTTTATGCATTTTATGATTACACGAATGGCATCGTTAGAGTCAACTTTGGCATTTTTTGCCATTTTGAGTATTTTCTTTTTATACTGCTATGCCGAAGTCAGACAGCGTGGTGAAAGTTTTAATGCTACACTGCGATATTTACTGCCTTGCGCCTTAAGCATTGCATTGGCAATTAGTATCAAATGGTCAGCACTTTATTCTCTAGTAACTGCTTTGCTGGTGATTACTTATTTTGAGTTTATTTATTCTTATTGTGATTCATTGCGCGCTAAATTGCTTACTCTGCTGAATATCTGTGCTTTATTTATTGTGTTACCTGTGAGTTTTTATTTTAGTTGTTATTACCCAACGGTTTTTTATCCATTTTATAAGAATTCAGGTATAAACAATTTTTGGGCCTTTGTTGGTTCTTTGCAAGCTGTGATGTACCAATTCCATACTCATATGATTAACCACGTTCCTAATGCTGGTGGTGGTTCTCAGTGGTGGCAATGGCCTTTAATAACCCAACCTCAGTTGGTTTATCGCTGGTTAGATACCAGAAGTAATTTATCATCTCTTGGGCTTTTGATGGGGAATCCTTTAATCTGCTGGTTATTTTATCCATCCTTGTTATTGATGTTAGTTCATCTACTTAAAGTCAGAAAATTTATGCCATTATTTCTGTTGTCTGTAACACTATTACAGTTTTTGCCCTATGCTTTATTTGGCAGAATTAGTTATATTTATTATTTTTATATCAGCAGTGTTTTTGGTATCATGATGCTTGCTTATTTATTTAGCCAAGCATTACAACTAAAAAATAAACGGCTGAATTATCTGATTACAGGGTATGTGCTAGCCTGTATTTTATTATTTGCTGCTTTTTATCCGCTACTCAGTGGTTTGCCAGTGGAGCGCTCATATTTTATTAAATATTTACTCTGGTATCACAATTGGCAATTTATTTAATTTTGATGTTGTGTGTAGTTTCATAGTCTTTGACATAAGCCAATAGAGCGCCTTTGGCTTTATTGTTTGAGCCTGTTGATAGATTGATTTGGTTAGTTATATAATTACGAAATGGAAAATAATTATCTAGAGTCTGATTAATTAAAGCTCTGGCTGCTTGGTCTTTGCCAATGATTTGATCCATAATTGCGAGCTTAGTAGTATAACTTGGGTATGGTGTAAATGAGCTTACTTTTTGTGTAGCATTACACATTATATCAAAAAGCCATGCGTTATCTGTGGTGCGTTCAGTTAAAGTTAGCTTTTGAATTAAATCAACATCTACGAAATAATCCCAGAGCAAGTTATTGCCAAGCTGATATTTTTGTCCAACGTTATTTAGCCAGTTTTTTTTATCATAGTCCGCAACCGGCTTAAACTGCGCTAAAATCATAAAGTTATTATAACCGACATAAATCTGCCAGCTGGCAACTATAATTGTAACTACTGCCGCCAGCTTAAACCATTTTTTACTGATTTGTAGTTTTAGAGCTTTCTGATCACTCAAAGTAGTTAAAATCATAAAGCAAAAAAGAAATGGTGTATAAAATAGTGGAAATTCGGTTTGAGAATGTATTATATTAATCATGATTATTCCCAAACATAAAATTTGTGCTTTAATTTCAAGCTTAAGACAACAGCGTATCCAATAGATACAGCCAAAAATTACAATTGCAAAGCCAATTAATCCTGTAGTAGCCAGAAGCTGGATGAATAGATTGTGGGTGTTAAATGGTAAGGAATATTCTAGCAGTGTCTCAGGAAATCCAGCTGCAAGAGTGGTTGTAAATAAATTAGCCGCAAAATAATCCCAGCCAACGCCAGTAATAGGATGTTCTGTAAACATACGAATACCCTTGAGCCAGAAAATAACCCGTAAATTGTCATTGGCAAAGCTTACTTGATGATCACCACTTAGTAACTCTTTGAAAGTCGTAAAAATTTTTACAGTACGGTCTGCACTATTCAATTGACGAGACACTTCGTTTAATGCCGTTGATGAGTGGTAAGCAAAATCTAAGCCCCCTTTAGCCGCAAAAGTTACTGTGGCTAACATTATTATGCTATGAATAAGAAGTAATTTAGCATAGTGAGGAGATTTCTTTAAAATAGCTAATCCATAAATTAGAATAAATGCACCATAGATAAGTACCGTGCGGCTAAAAGTTAGACTAATGAAAGTACTAAAGAGAAAAATATTAAAAATAAAGAAAATTTTGTAGATTCTCTTATCCATCCGCCAGAGATAAATATTAGCAAATATTCCCCATGATAAATAATTGGCTAGATTATTGCTTTTATAGAGTGAACCCATGACCTGTTCCTGATTACCCGCGAGCAAATCATAATAGGAGTATGATATAGTGCCATCCATATAGGGATAGAATTTTAATGGAATTAAGTAATGAATACCGTAAAGTTGTAAGATACATATAATACACTGAATATAGCCGCCAAAGATGATGCACCATGCGATTAAACTAAATATTCGTTGGCTATCTAATCTGAGCTGTGTAATTATGATAGATAGTAATAGCAGTATCCATAAGCAAGAAATCAATAAATATGAAAATGTCTTATAGTAGTCTAAAAAATTAAGCTGAATAACGATAAATAAGATAAATGCCACAATTATAATTTGAGTAATCGTAAGAAAATATACCTCCGTAGTATTGTTTCTCTGAATTAAGTATGCAGCTAAGATGGTTATTGTAATTAGAAGCGGAATCGTTTCGCGGAGATAAAAACTATAGAGAATAATCGTATCTGGACTAAAATATGGTAGAAATGGTATGCAGAAGAAAGATGCTAACAAGACTAAAAGAGATAGCGGAGTTTTATTATGTGCCATGCGTGTCACTGCTTTTTATATAAAGAGGACTAAGCAATTTGCTTAGCCCTCTTTATTGAGATTTTATAAAGAATTAAGATTTACAGTTAGATGGACGGTATTGGTTAATTAAAGTACCATTAGCAGTACAAGACCATGTGATGCCAGAGCCAGAAGTTGTAGGAGTAAATACAATATTAGATGACGCAGTAGGTATACCTGAAATTGATGTAGTAACCGTAATCGCACCACCAGCACCCACAGTAACAGCACTTACGTTCGTACCTGAGATAGACGTAGCTAAACCTGCCTGAGAATTAGTAGTTGGTAAAGCTCCCTGAGATTGGTAGTATTCCGCTACAGATGTCTTAGCTTGGCTGGCAAAAGTCAACGCTTCTGACACTTTAGCACGGATAATATAATTTTGATAAGCAGGGATAGCAATCGCTGCCAAAACCCCGATAATCGCAACCGCAATCATTAATTCGATAATTGTGAAACCTTTGTTTTTCATGATGTTTTCCTCAAATTAAAAATTAACTTTTAAAATCTTATTCAGATTTTTTACTCTTCCTGACTCTATTCTACTCTAGTGTAGTTAAATATGCACGATAAACGTTGATTAATAATAGTTGCATCGTAAAATAATTAATAATATTTGAAGTAAGCTGTTGTTTAGAATCTTTTTTATAATGTTGCTGAATGTTACATCTATTCTGCAGGAACAGCTTGCGTAATTAATGGTGAATAAAAAAGCTAACCAGATGGCTAGCTTTTTTATTCAAAGATATTTGATTAAGACTTACAATTAGATGGACGGTATTGATTATCCAAGTTTCCACCGCTAGTACAAGACCAAGTAATTCCTGAACCAGAAGTGGTAGGACTAAATACAATATTAGACGACGCAGTAGGTACACCTGAAATTGATGTAGTAACAGTAATCGCACCACCAGCACCCACAGTAACAGCACTTACGTTAGTACCCGAGATAGATGTAGCCAAACCTGCCTGAGAATTAGTAGTTGGTAAAGCTCCCTGAGATTGGTAGTATTCCGCTACAGATGTTTTAGCTTGACTGGCAAAAGTTAATGCTTCTGCCACTTTAGCACGGGTAACATAGTTTTGATAAGCAGGGATAGCAATCGCTGCCAAAACCCCGATAATTGCAACCGCAATCATTAATTCGATAATTGTGAAACCTTTGTTTTTCATGATGTTTTCCTCTAATTAAAAATTAAGTTTAAAATCCCTTTTTATGGGTATCTTTACTCTTCCTAACATAATTCTACTAGAAATCTACTAGTTTGGCTAATTAATAGTTTATTTAATGTGATTTTTATGCCGCTTATTGCTGTTTTGCTGGCTAAGATATTGTTTTTATTTCTTATAATTGTGTTGTGTATCAGCGCAATAAAATTAGTCTAGTACCTTAATTGTCAGATCACCATCCTTATCTTCTTCTGCACCATGAATATCGCTAGCAAACCCAGGAACTTCCTTTCCAATGTTTTCCAGCATAATTAAATAATCAAGTACTTTGCGCGATTTTACTGTGATTTTTTCACCCGGCATTATTAGCGGCACGCCTGGTGGGTAGGGTAGAACCATTACCGCACTAGTATGATTTTCTAGCTGCGCCATTTTGATAGTTTTAGCGTATCCCTTGACTAACTTTTGAAATGCCTGATGTGGCGTCATTTCAATTTCCGGGAGACAATCAAATGCCTGATACATCATATTTGGTAAATCATATTGTTGCATTAAATGATGAATTTTTTCAGCTAGTTCTTTAATACGCATTTTACGATAAAATTGAGGGTATTCCTGATAGAGATTTGGCAGCATCTCCCGAACTAAACGATTAGCATCAAAATCAGTCTTGAAGTCGTTGAGGATAGTCAGTAATTTCATTGATTTAGGACGGCTGATTCCAATGCTAAATAAAAATAACATAGTATATGGACCAGTTTTTTCAACAATAACGCCATGATAATCCAGATACATGGTAACGATGCAGGCAGGAATACCGAAATCTTTAAGTGTATTGTTCTCAATTCCAGGAGTCAAAACTGTAACTTTAATTGGATCAAGATAAATGTGTTTGGCATCTTGCTGTTTAAAACCATGCCACGCCTCTTCTGGTTTTAGCTCCCAGCACTCAGGTTCATCTATCTCATCTGGTTGCCAGATATCAAAATACCAGTCGGATGCACTTTCTCTGAGTTTTTTGATCTCTTTGCGAAAATTAGTTGCACGTTTGATTGAGCGGTTAATAAGATGAAAGCCGCGTTCTCCACGCATCATTGCGGCAGCAATTTCACAACTAGCGGTTATTTGATAGAGTGGGCTGGTGGAAGTATGCATCATATAACATTCATCCATAATCTCTTTATCAATTTTACCTTTAATATGTATCATTGAGGCTTGCGAGAATGCGGCCAATAACTTATGCGTTGAGTGGGTTTCAAAAATTATTTGTTCACCAATCACACTATTACACATGCCATACTTACCCTTATAGATCGGATGAAAGTTAGTATAAGGAATCCATGCGCTGTCAAAGTGTAGTTTGTTTACTTTTAGAGTTTTTTTGATGTACTCGGTGTTATAGAGTAGACCATCATAAGTTGAGTTAGTGATTACGGCATAACTAGGCCATTTAGCTGCAATAGGAGACTGCTCTATTTTCTGTTGAATGGCTTCACTGGTAAATTCATTTTGTGGAATTCCTCCCAATATTCCGTAGGCATTGCGGGTTGGGCGTAGATAGATAGGTACCACATCAGTCATCATCATAAAGTGACAGATTGATTTATGGCAGTTACGGTCAACTAAAATAGTATCACCTTCACCAGCCGAAAATAAGCCAACCATTTTATTAGCAGTCGAGGTTCCATTAGTAACAATATATGAATAATCGGCATTAAAGGTTTCGGCAATAAAAGTTTCAGCTTCTTTATGTAGTCCTGAGTGATCCAATAGGCTACCTAATTCTGGAACTGAGATTGAAATATCTGCTTTGAAGGTATTTGCTCCGAAGAAATCATAAAATACCGCACCGATTGGTGAGCGAGTGAAGGCAGTACCGCCCATATGTCCCGGAGTACAAAACGTATATTTATTGGAGTTCACATAGTTCATTAATTCTTTAGTAAAAGGAGGAATAATTTTATCCTGATAGTTATTGATTGCGCGGATAATTCGTTGCATATCATTACTGATCAGGTGCTGATCATATTGCAAGAAATCTAAGGTCAGTTTAAAATTAGAGAGTTCAAGGTCAAGTTCATTATGATTGGTATAAATTGCAAAGATCGGCAGATCAGGGTTTATTTCCGCTAATACTTCAACTGAATTAAGTGAAATTAGCTCCCAGTCCATAATATAACTTACAATTCGTGCATTATGCTTTAGTGTAGAAATAGTATCATCCAGCGAAGAGCTATTGATAATAGTATAACCCTGTTCTGCCAAAAGAGTTGTTAAGCGATTTAAGAAGAGTTTTTTTTGTTCATTTAAACGATGATTATAAGTGATTAAAATGTCTTTCATTTATTTCTCGTTTCAGTAAATACTAGGGTTTTTTATTATGTTTATTTATTCATCATAACATTTTAGGATGGATAAGCAGAAGATTTTATGGTTATTTGATGCATATGAAGCAGGCAATGCTATTTATCATTTATTAGTAAACTAATTGCGGCACTGGAGTATACTTTAAGTCCTGTACTATCTTGGATAACTAGGGCGCCTTGCTCATCTATATCAAGGTGTTTTCCCTCAGCTATAGAATTACCGTTTTGCATAATGGTAACTTGTTTACCTAGATGGCAGCAATTATCCAGCCACTCACGGCGTAATAATGCAAAACCAAAGAGGTTAAATTCACCAATCAGATTATCAATACTAGTAACTAATTCTACCAGTAATTTATTACGTTCCCAAGAGGCAAAGTTATCTAAGCCAATTCCTATTATAGTATGAAATTGTTGATTGCGAACCAAGTTTTCCACTAAAATTCCGGCGACCTTATTTTGATTGACATAGATATCATTGGGCCATTTGATAGCATTCTGAATTGCATAGTTTTTAAGCAGTCGATTAATCGCCACCGCACAAATGATTGGCAGGAGAGCGATATTATAATTGCTAGGAAATACGTAAACAATGCTGAGGGTTAAATCTTCTGCAATTTTGCTTAGCCAGCGTCTGCCAAAACGCCCGCGACCGGAATATTGCCAGTCACAGCTGATTATAGTTTTGCTTTTAAATTGTTCAATATGTTTTAGAGCATAAGCATTGGTTGATTCAAGTTGATCAATTAATTGCAAATTATAATCAAGATTATTCTGAAGCATTAATTGCTTGATTCTTGCTGCATCAAACCAATCTAGTTGATGAGAGAGGCTGTATGCAGTATCACTATTAATAATCAATCCTAGTTGGATTTGGTTGATTTTAGCTATGGTTTTTAGTATTTCCAGTGCTGTTGTTTTTAAACCGTGTGCAATCTCTGAAATAGAGGCTGGTTGATGCTTATTCAGCCAATGGAGTAGTTTAATTTCCATGATCACGAATCTTAGTAACTAGTTTAGTGGTAGAGGTATCAAATAAAAATGGGATGGAGTGAACTTGTCCACCATTTGCCAGTACTTCTTTGCTTCCAACGATATTTTCAATATTCCAATCACCACCTTTGACTAATACTTGTGGCATAATTTGTAAAATTAGCTCAAGTGGCGTATCACTATCAAATGAAGTAACAAAATCTACCGCTTCAAGGCTTGCCATAACTGCCATGCGATTAGCTAAGTTATTGATTGGGCGATCGTCACCTTTTCCTTGGCGTTTAACTGATTCATCACTGTTTAGGGCGACAATCATTGCAGCACCTTGTGCTCGGGCTTGTGCCAAATAAGTTACATGTCCACGGTGTAAAATATCAAAACAGCCATTGGTAAATACCAGTGGTAATTTAGTTTTTAATTCAGATCGGCGTGCAGATAGTTCATGAGGGAGAATGATTTTCTGTTCAAATGATGGTGCAAGGTAATTCATGTTATATTATTTCCAAATACGTCAATTAAAGTACGGTAATTATAACATTATCTCATAACTGCTCACACTATATCGTTTCTCGTTTTTTCTTCAGAATAACTCTAGGTTAGCTTGCCTAATTGGCGCGAAACTAGTGCGGTGGATTCCCTTGATAACTCCATGCTTTGTAATAGCTTCAAGATGAAGCTTTGTCCCATAACCTTTATGCTTAGCAAAACCATACTGAGGGTAGAGCCTATCTAGTTCAATTAGCTGCTGATCGCGAGTAACTTTAGCTAAAATTGAAGCTGCAGATATTTCTGCTATCAGTGCATCTCCGCCAACGATTGCTTCTGCGGCAATGGTAAGCTGTGCTGGAGTTTTATTCCCATCGATTAGTGCTTTGTGTGGGGTAATATTCAACGCATTAATTGCGCGCTTCATTGCCAACAATGATGCTTGTAAAATATTTAGTTCATCAATTTCAGCAACGCTAGCTTCAGCGATAGCAAAAGCTAAACTATCACGGATAATTAGCTCAAATAATTGCTCACGCTTTTTTTCGGATAATTTTTTGGAGTCATTCAGTCCGGCAATCGGTTTATCTGGATTGAGAATCACTGCAGCAGCAACCACATTGCCTGCCAATGGTCCACGTCCAGCTTCATCAACTCCGCAAATTAGCATTTGCCAATCAATTCTAAAACTGCGCGAGCTCCTTCAATATTGGCGTCTTGACGCAATTGCTGATGGAGGGTGTAAAATTCACTAATCATTGCTTGTTGTTGAGCCTTATTATTGTATAAATCAATCATGTATTGGCTCATTTGTTCGGCATTCGCATCTTCTTGCAAAAACTCTTTGACAACTTCACGTCCAGCAATAATATTTGGTTGACCGACATATTTGATGGTGATTTTTTTACGAACCATCCACTCGGTAAATTTATTTATTTTATAACAAATCAGCATTGGTTTTTTACATAGTGCCGCTTCAAGGCTAACCGTTCCACTTTTGGCAATTGCAAAATCACAGGCTTTGAGTGCATCGCGGGTACGGTTCAGAACTAATTGGTAACTAAATGGAACTTGATTTTTGTCAAGATACTCTTGCATTATGTTAAATGTACTCTCATTGGCAAAGGGAAATAGGAACAAGCAATTGGGCACATTTTGAGCAATTTTAGTACAGGTATCAGCCAAGATTCTGGTTAAGCTATTTACTTCGCGCTTGCGACTGCCGCTGAGCACGGTATAGATAACTTTATCTTGTGGTAAATTTAGCTTGCTACGGTATTTGTAGCTATCTATGTCCATTTCAATATCATTTGCCATTGGATGACCAATAAAACGTGCTGCCATCTGTTCTTTATGGTAAATGGCTTCTTCAAAAGGAAAGATACAGAGCATTAAATCAGTTGATTTTTTGATTTTATGAATCCGCTCATAGCGCCATGCCCAGATAGTTGGGCTAATATAGTGTACGGTTTTAATTCCGGCTTGTTTGAGTTGGTTTTCAATATAAAAATTAAAATCAGGGGCATCAACGCCAATAAAAACGTCAGGCTTATAATCGAGTAATTCTTTGAGGATAGTTTTGCGTAATTTGAGGAGTTGCGGTAGAGATTTGACTACTTCAATATAGCCCATTACCGACAAGGTTTCCATATTATGCCAAGACTGAAAACCTACATCGCTCATCATTTTACCGCCAATACCGACGAACTCAACCTCATTAGGGTAAAGTTTTTGGATGGCCGATATCAAAGAAGAGGCTAACATATCTCCTGAAGCCTCTCCTGCAATCATTGCTATTTTTAGCATTAACGAATTATTCCACGCGTAGATTGGGCAAAGAAATCAACATACAGTTTTAATTCAGGATTTTCGACTGCCATTTCTTCAATAAAGGTTTTTGCTTCGCCATATGATAAACCATTGCGGTACAAAATTTTGTAGGCTTGCTTAATATTTTCAATTTGGGCAGCATTAAATCCACGACGTTTTAAACCCTCGCTATTAACCCCTTTAGGTTCAGCACGATAGCCTGATGCCATTGTGTAAGGAGGTATATCCTGAGCTACAGCAGTTTGACCACCGACCATAGCATGTTCACCAATAATACAAAATTGGTGCACGGGTACTAAGCCGCCTAAGATAACCCAGTCTTTCACCGTGATATGTCCGGCGAGTGTCACACCATTAGCAAAAATTATGTTATTTCCAACGATACAATCATGAGCAATATGGACATAAGCCATAATCCAGTTATTATCACCAATAACCGTTTCACCATTACCTTGCACTGTCCCGGTATTTAAAGTGCAGTATTCACGAATGGTATTATTTGAGCCAATAATAAGTTTAGTATCTTCATTTTGATATTTTTTATCTTGCGGAGCTTCACCGATTGAGGCAAAGTGATAGATTTTAGTACCGTTACCAATCGTGGTATTTCCGGTTAAATTTACATGATTACCAATCCAGCAGTTTTCACCTAAAACAACCTTTGGTCCAACTATTGAATATGCACCAACTTCGCAACCATCACCTAAAACTGCATTACTATCGACAATAGCGCTTGGATGAATTTTTACTGTCATAATTAAACCCCTTTCTTAGCGATCATGATTTCAGCTTCAGCTGCAACCTGATTGTCAACTTTAGCTACCGCTTTGAATTTAGCAATTCCACGAGCTGCTTTTAGAAGCTCTACTTCAAAAACTAATTGATCACCAGGAATTACCTGACGCTTAAACCGCGCTTTATCGATTGCAGCAAAGAAGTATAACTCGTTCTCTTTACGCTCACCATGAGTTAATACTGATAATAAACCAGCAACTTGTGCCATTGCTTCAACAATCAATACACCAGGCATTACCGGAAATTCAGCAAAATGTCCGACAAAAAAAGGTTCGTTGATGGTGACATTTTTTATTGCCCGGATTGTTTCACCAACTTTAACTTCAGTTACGCGATCGACCAAAAGAAAAGGGTAACGATGCGGCAAATGCTTCATTATCTCTAATATATTTAACTGTGTAACATCAAGTTGTTCACTCATCTTGATTACCTTCTAATTGTTTAACTTTATTTTGTAAGTCACGGATTTTACCATTGGTTTTTTCAATATTGCGTAAGCTGACAAATATTTTTGCCCACTCACGATACTCCATTGCAGTCATTCCGCATGAATATAATCCTGGTTTAGTAATGTTTTTACCAACATTTGAACTGGCACCAATGACGGTGTAGTCGCAAATTTCTACATGATCTGCAATTCCAGCATTTCCGCCAAGCATACAGTAATTACCAATTTTAGTGTTACCCGCAATTCCAACTTGAGAAGCAATCCCAGTATGTGCTCCGATTTCTACATTATGTGCAATTTGCACTAAGTTATCAATTCGGGCACCATCTTTAATTATTGTTGGCTGAAATGTACCGCAGTCTACGGTAGTATTAGAACCAATTTCAACGTTATTACCAATAATTACGCCACCAATTTGTGGAATACGATTGTAATGTCTTTTTTCATCTTGGGCATTGCCAAAACCATCAGACCCAATCGCAGAGCCACTATGGAATACACAATCATCTCCGATAGTAACATTATCATAGATAGTTGCATTTGGGTAAATTGTTACATTATCACCAATTGTTACATTATCACCAATAACAACATTGGCAAAAATTTGGCAATTATCACCAATTTTGCTGTTTGCACCAATTACTGCATTATGACTAATACTTGGGCTTTTTCCTAATGTAGTGGATTCATCAACATAAGCGCGAGGAGAAACGCCTAGCGCTAATTTACGGCGAGGATTAAATAGATTGCTTACCAAGCTAAAATAATAGTACGGGTTTGGCGTGATAATCTGCGGCAGGGAAACATCTGTTCCGTCTTCTTCTTTAATAATAATTGCAGCCGCATTACAATTAAGCAGTGCTTTTTTATATTTATTATCCGATAGAAAAGTTATCTCACCTGGTGCTGCCAAATCAGTTGGTGCAATCGCGCTAACTGTTACATCAGCTCCCACCAAACGCCCACCAAATCTTGCTACTAACTCAGACAGTTTATATTGCATCCTATTTAATCCTCTCAATCGATAATTATTTATTTTGCAGATGCAGCGGGAGCTGCAGCAGCTGGTGCGGTAGTTCCCATTGGAGCTACTGGCGCTGGATTATTGATTTGTTTGATAATGTCAGAGGTATCAATCGTATTAAGTTGATCCATAACTTGATCTGTTACATCATATTTAGCTTTAGCGTAAACTAACTGGTTAGAAGTTAGAACTAAATCATAACCTTTTTTATCGCTAAGTTCTTTTAAGATTGCATTAGTTTTAGTCATTAGCAATGATAAAGCTAATTCTTGCGATTTTTGTAGGCTTTGTTGGAAGGCCATGTATTGTTGTTGGAACCCAGCTTGATCTTTTTGATATTGAGCTTCTAAAGTTTTCAATTTAGCTTGGTCTGTTTTAGATAGTTTATCAAATGCAGGAGCTTTACTCGCAATAACTTGCATCTCATTTTGTTCTTTAACAATGCTTGTATTCATTGTTTGTAATTTAGTTTGTTGTGGAGCATATTTGTCTTTCAATGCTTGTTGGATTGCTTTAGCTGGTTTAGCTTCGGCAAATACACGATCAACATTGATATAACCTAGTTGAAAGTCTGAAGCAAAGGCTACAGAGCTAGCAAGAGATAGTCCGATTAAGGCTAATTTAGTTTTTTTCATAAAAGTGTCCTTCAAAAGTTAAATAATAAAAAATTAGAACATTTGTCCCATAGTAAACTGGAAGCTTTGGATATTGTCAAGCGGTTGGTTGAACATCGGTATTGCATAACTTACTTGAATTGGGCCCAGTGGTGAGACCCAGAGCATTCCAACTCCATAGCTGGCACGAACCATTTGTTCAGCGGTTAAGTTAAATGGTGTACCCCCATATAGCGTACCAATATCATAGAATAAGCTCATCCGTACTGACTTACTATCTTTAATACCTGGTAATGGGAAGAGTAAGTTATTGCTTAGCATTGCCCAACGCGTACCACCAAGTGATGAGCCATCAGTATCTTTCGGTCCGATACTACCAATATAGTAACCACGGATCGAGCCCGGGCCTCCCTCAATAAAGTTTTGATAGAATGGAACTTGCTGACCACCACCGTAGGCATTAATAAAGCCTAACTCACCATTGGTTTTCCACGTGAAGTCATCACTAATTGGAAAGTACCATGCATCAATTGAGTCAAATTTATAGTATTGTGCTCCAACTCCAGGTGCCGTTATCGTAAAGGATTGCGAGTAATTTGCTCCACGAGTTGGCCATAATGTATTATCTGTAGTATTACGTGCCCAGCTAGTAGTCAATGGAATAGCATTTACTGAATTACCATATTGATTAGTAAACTGAACAAAGCGTAGTGGCGCAGTATTGTTATTGACGCTAATTTGGTTATTTTCAAAACCAAGGCTGACATTAATCCGATCAAATTCTGATACTGGTACTGATGTCCTGACACGAGCACCAATTGTTTGTGTTGAATATGGGCTAATCCCTACATTATTCGGTGTGTAATTGTTATCATAAATATCATAACCCAGGCTTGTTCCATTGGCAAGATAGTATGGATCAGTAAATGATAATGAAACACTTTGATTTAGGGCGCTGGTTGATGCATTAAATGATGCAGCCTTACCCGAACCGAACAGATTACTTTGTGAAATACCACCATTTAAAATTATACCCTGACCTTGGGCATAACCAACCCCAAAATTAATACTTCCAGTGTTATTTTCTACGACTTTCACATTCATGTCAACTTGATCATTTACTCCTGGTACTGGAGTAGTGGTAACATCAGTTGATTTAAAATATCCTAGTACGTCCAAGCGTTCTTTTGAACGTTTAATAGCGGCGGCATTGTATAATGCGGCTTCTTCTTGCCTTAACTCACGACGAATAACCACATCACGGGTTTTATCATTGCCACTGATATTGATATTGCGAATATAGATTTTTCTACCTGTATCAACAAACAGGGTATAGGCAACAGTTTTGTCTTTAGCGTCAACTTCAGGAATTGGATTTACATTGGCAAAAGCATAACCATAGTTACCAATTTTAGTCTTGATAGCTTCAACATTTTTATTCAGGACTTCCTGATTAATAATTGTACCTGATTTAACTGTCACTAGGCGCTCCAACTCCTTCGGAGGAATATCACGATAATCACCAGCTAGTTTAACACTTTTATAGCGGTATTGCGCGCCTTCTTTGACGTTAATTGTAATGTAAACCGATTTTTTATCTGGTGTTAGCTGTACCTGAATTGAGTTGAGGCGAAAATCAATATATCCTTGGTTTAAATAAAATGCACGAACTTTTTCGATGTCACCAGCTAATTTATCGCTTGAGTATTGATTATCCTTAAACCACCAACTTAACCAGTTGCCAGTGGTTAAGTACATTTCGCTAAGAAGTTTGTTGGTTCTAAATACCTGATTACCAGTAAAATCAATCCCGGCGATTTTGGCCGTTGTACCTTCAGAAATAGCAATTTCGATATTTACCCGATTACGTTCCAATTGGGTTACTGTTGGAGTTAAAACTACTGAATATAGCCCACGATTATAGTATTCGGTTTTTAGACTTAGAATCGCGTTATCCAATACGCTTTGATCAAAGATTAATCCATCTGCTAACCCGTTATCTTTAAGTGACTTAACCAGCTTATCATCGTCAAATTCATGAGCGCCGGTGATAGATAGCTTGGAAATAACCGGACGCTCCGCAACATCAACAATTAGAGTAGAACCTTGTTCTTCTACCCGGACATCTTGGAAAAATCCTGTGCTAAATAATTTATGAATAATTTCATCGGTCTTACTGGATGTGAGGGTATCACCAACTTTAACTGGCAAATAGCTGTAAACCGTTCCAACTTCAATCCGTTGCAAACCTTCAACTCGAATTTGTTTAATAACAAAGTTCGAGCCATCTGCGTAAGCACTGCCTAAGCTCAAGGATAATAATCCCAGGCCGATGGTTTTAAGTTTACGCTTCATTACAAATTAAACAACTTGAGAAAATCATTATATAGTGCCAGAGATGTAAAGGTTAATACTAATATCAGACCAATGGTAAATAAAAATTGTTGAGTTTTTAGATCAATTGGTCTTCCACGGAGTAATTCAATAGTGTATAATAAAATGTGACCACCATCTAAAGTTGGAATTGGTAGTAAATTCATTATTGCAAGACTCAGGCTGATTAGTGCCATTAAGTCAACAAAAGCTTTAACGCCTTGGTGCAGAGCTGCTCCAGATGCTTTGGCAATACTCACCGGACCGCCTAGATTATGCCATGAGACTTTTCCCTGTAGCATATAATAGAGCATCGTTAAGTTACTTTGCGCCATGCCAACACAAGCTTTATAAGCATAACTTAAGCTAGTGAGCAAAGTATAATGCTGAATGTAGCTATTTTGCACCAGAAGTTGCGAGTCTAAAGTAGGCATTATACCAACTTTACCAATCAGTTGTCCATTATCATCATTGCTTGAATCTGGGATTATAGTGAGCTCAAGCGGTTGCTTATCGCGTAATACCGCAAATTTTAATTTTTCACTCGGTGAACTGCGAATTATCTGCGATACCTCAAACCATGAAGTAATTTTTTGATTGTTGATTGCGAGTATTTGATCTTGCTCTCTCAGACCATCTCTGGCAGCAGCAGACTGTGGCTCAATATAACTTATCGTATTTAAATATTTAAATGGATAAATGCCCAAATCACTTAGACTTGGATTATCACTATTGGCAAAATATTTATCGAGGTTAAAACTTAAATTACTTTCTTTATCTTGGTATTTAAGCGTTAAATTGAGTGTTTTTTGTTTGGTGGTAGTTTGTTCAAAAGTATTTTCTGCTTCGTTCCATGTGCTTACCTGATGTTGATTAATTGCCGTAATTGTACTACCTAATGGAATGGCTTTTAAATTTTGTACCAATGGGGTAGGGTTTAACGTTTGGACTGTTGGGCGCAAATTATAAACGCCATAAATGCCCATTATGTAGTACGCAAAGAAAGCAAAGAGAATATTGAATAACGGTCCGGCAAAGGCAATAAGCAGTTTTTGCCAAGCTGGTTTATTATTGTAAGCCATCGGCTGTAGTTCCGGAGCAACAGGTGCTTCACGTTCATCCAGCATCTGTACATAACCGCCTAATGGGATAGCACTAATGCACCATTGATTATGTTTGCCTTGCCATTTAATCAATTTGGGTCCAAATCCAATCGAAAAACAAATAACTTTGACTTTAAATAAGCGGGCAAAGAAGTAATGTCCATATTCGTGAACAACTACTAAAATTCCAATTACTAGTAAAAATCCAATTAATGATAGCATTTTTTACTCAAAAAAACAAAGAGGTAGTTTTAAACTACCTCATCAATATTACTATAAATTTAACACCGCTAAAATCATAAGTAGAAAGAGTGTGGGTTAAGCATGAACACCAGTTTGGGCTTTAGCTTTGTCTTTCTCTTGACTGCTGGTTAATGCATCATCATCAGTCAATTTGATGGTCTGCTCTAGCGGAATTGGCTTATGCTCAAGTGCTATATCCAAAACCTGTTCAATCATTTTGACTGGAATAATTTCCAATTGGTCTTTGATTTCTGTTGGTATTTCTTCCAAATCTTTAACATTTTTTTCTGGAATTAACACTGTTTTGATACCAGCCCTTAGCGCTGCCAGCATTTTTTCTTTTAAACCACCAATCGGTAATACTTCACCATAGAGAGTAACTTCACCAGTCATTGCGACACTAGATTTAACTGGTATATGATTTAGGCTTGACGCAATTGCGGTTACCATTGCAATACCAGCTGAAGGTCCATCTTTAGGTGTCGCGCCGTCCGGAACATGGATATGAATGTCTTTGTTCTCATAAAATTTTTCATCGATTCCGAGGGCGTTGCTACGGCTGCGCACCAAAGTGATAGCTGCCTGAATTGACTCTTTCATCACATCACCTAGTTGACCACTACGAATAATAGCCCCTTTTCCTGGCATTGCTACTACTTCAATGGTTAAGATATCACCACCAACTTCAGTCCATGCAAGACCTGTTACCCGACCAATGCGATTTTCTTTGGCACTAACTCCAAAATCATTAATTTGAATTCCGAGATATTCATGTAAATTATCTTGAGTGATTTTAATTTTTTTGGAAGTTGTCTTTTTGGTGTCTAGTTTGGTTACAACTTTGCGGCATAATTTACCAATCTGACGATCAAGATTACGTACACCAGCTTCTGCGGTATAGTAACGGATAACGTCAAGAATTGTTGCTTCATCAACCGCGATTTCACTGCTTTTTAAACCATTATTTTTGATTTGGCGAGGAATTAAATATTGCTCTGCAATTTTTAATTTTTCTTGCTCCGTATAGCCAGATAAACGAATTACCTCCATCCGATCACGTAATGGTCCAGGAATATTCATTGAGTTTGAGGTACACAAGAACATAACCTGTGATAAATCAAATGGCACTTCCGTATAGTTATCCACAAAAGCTTTATTTTGCTCAGGGTCTAAAACCTCAAGTAGGGCAGCAGCTGGATCACCGCGATGGTCAGCACCAATTTTATCAATTTCATCAAATAAAACCAATGGATTTTTAACACCACTTTTCGAGATGTTTTGTAAAACTTTACCTGACATTGCTCCAATATAAGTCTTGCGATGACCGCGAATTTCTGCCTCATCATGCAAACCACCCAAGGCAATTCGCACATATTTACGATTAGTGGCCTTAGCAATAGACTCGCCCAGTGACGTTTTACCCACGCCCGGAGGCCCAACAAAACATAAAATTGGAGATTTATTATTTTCCACTCGCCGTTGTACTGCAAGGTATTCAACGATTCGTTCTTTAATTTTCTCTAAACCGTAGTGGTCTTTATCTAGTATTTTTTGTGCTTTGTCTAAATCAGTGCTAACTTTGGTAGTTTTTGTCCAAGGTAACTCAACTAAATGTTCAATGTAGTTGCGTACTAGTGCGCTTTCTGATGACATTTGTGGCATCATTTTGAGTTTTTTAAGCTCCGCTAGCGCTTTTTTTTCAGCTTCTTCTGGCATTTTGGCTTTATGGATTCTGCTTTCTAACTCCTGAATTTCATTTTGTTCTTCAGCTTCACCAAGCTCTTGCTGAATCGCACGTTGCTGCTCATGTAAATAATACTCTTTTTGATTTTTTTCTATCTGTTGCTTAACCCGCCCCTGAATCTTGCGCTCAACATTGAGAATTTCAATTTCACGATTAAGTTCACGAAGTAATAATGTTAAACGTTTTTTAAGCGACGCGGTTTCGAGCAACTCTTGACGAATACTTAAATCAACAATGACATGCGTAATAATTACATCCGCCAGTTGTTCAATATTAGAAATTTTGGCGATTATCGAAACTACTTCATCGGGAACTTTTTGATTTAATTTGGCAAACTCGTCAAATAACTGAATTGCTTCACGACGTTGCGCTTCAAGTTCGATTTTAGTAATATCTTGTTTAGTTTGAATTTCTTCAATTTCTGTTGCCAAGAAGCCATTAGTATCTGTGATGTGTAAAGCCTTAGCCCGAGTTTTACCTTCAATTAAAACTTTTTTAGTTCCATCGGGTAAAGGTAATATTTGCAAAATTTTAGCGAGTGTACCAGTTGTATGTAGGTTTTCTGGATTTACATCGCTATCATTAGGGTTTTTTTGGCTTAACAAAATTACTTGTTTGTCTTTTTTATCGGCAATCTCTAATGCGTTAATCGACTTTTGGCGTCCAACGAATAGCGGAACCACCATATTAGGAAAAATTACCACGTCTTTAAGTGGAATAATTGGTACTAAATCATCGGCTATATCAATTTCGTTAGTGATGTTACTACTGTCCTGTGAAATCATAAGGTTCCCTTATTTTGTTGGTTTATAATTTACTTCAATCAATCCGTGAATTATTAACTTTGTTAAATTCGAACTGCTTTAATAATAAAATCATGTTCTGCAACACTGGTTAGAAGATCGTCTATTTCTTTTGCCGAGTGAGTAGTGATTGTTAGCCTTACTACTACCAGAGCATGATTCTCACGGCGCTCTTGGAAAATTTCTTCCATATTAATTTGGCGCTCAGCTATAATTGAAGATAATTTGTTAAATGTACCTGGTAAGTTATCAATTGTAATTGATAGTTTAGACAGAAACTCCATCTTCGTATCATTTAATATAGTGACTGGAATCAGTTTATCAAGCCCTATGGCGCGATTTTTAGTACAACTACTGCGATGAAGCTCTAATTCGCCTTTACGGGTTATTTTGGCTAAAATAGTTTCATGTGGTAGCGGGCAGCATGCGTCATCTTGAATTATCGGCAGATTACAGTTACTTAGTTTTATTTGTACTGGTTCATCTTCAGCAATATTGAGCAGCTCTTTAACTACTTTTAATACAGGAATTTCATTAACCCCGATTTTTTGTTCAAAATCAGCCAAGGTTAATCGCTTATAGTTACGTTTAATAAGCGCCTGTAATGTTTCATCATCAGCAATTAATTCGCTTTCACTGAGATGTAAGGCTAAACCAAGTAAGCGCACCCCATTGCTAATATCTTCATCATATTTTTGTTCTTTAAGGTACTGCTTGATTTTGCTGATTGCCCGACCGCTAATCGCATAATTCAGCCATTCAGGATCTGGCTCACTGTCAATAGTAGTTATTACTTCAATAACATCACCATTTTGTAATGACTGATTGATTGTAACCGGGCGTTGATTTATACGTGCTTTATGGAAGTGATTTCCTATATCGGTATGAATTGTGTATGCAAAATCTAACGGAGTCGAGCCTTGCGGCAAATGAATAATTTTTCCACGAGGGGTAAAGACATAAATATCTTTTGGTGAAAGGTCTTTTTTGATGCTTTCTAAAAATTCAGTTGCTGAGAACGTGCTGGACTGAATGTCTAAAATATTATTCAGCCAAGTAGATGTTTGTGTTTTTGCCTGATTATCAATATTGTCTGTTTGTTGCTTGAGCCAGTGACTGATAATTCCTTGCTCGGCAATCTCTTCCATTTCACGAGTGCGGATATGGATTTGAATCGGCGTTCCATTTGGCCCCATCATTGTTGAGTGTAGTGACTGATAACCGTTACTCTTAGGAATCGCAATATAGTCTTTAAATTTACCAGGTACTGGTTGGTATAGGTTATGGATAACACCAAGTGTTAAATAGCAATTACCAATTGTTTCAACTATTACTTTTACTTCAAAAATATCATAAATTCGGTCAAATGATTGTTGGCGTTTAAGCATTCGGCTATATAAATTGTGGATTGTGCGTTGGCGGTATTTAAATTCACCTTTGATTCCATTGGATTTAAGCGCGCCATCAATATTGGACATCAGTCCTTGAATAATTGGTAATCGATTTTGATGCGCAACCTCTGCTGCAGCCGATAAAATGCGATAACGATATGGATAAATATATTTGAAGCTTTCCTCGGCTAATTCGAGGTGGACTTTATGTAAACCAATTTTGTCAGCAATTGGCACATAAATTTCCATGGTTTCCAGCGCAATGCGCCGCTGTTTATCCGGACGCATTGAGCCAAGTGTTAGCATATTATGCATGCGATCAGCCAGTTTAATCAGGATTACACGAACATCTTTAGCCATCGCCAGAACAACTTTGCGGAAATACTCGGCGTGAGCAGCTTCTTCGGATTCGAAGTGAAGTTTATCTAATTTGGTGACGCTATCAACTAATTCGGCTATGCTTGGTCCAAAAATGCGTACCAGCTCTTCTTTAGTAACCGGAGTATCTTCAATTACATCATGCATTAAGGCACCTGCAATGGTTTGCTCATCCAGACCCCATTCAGCAATAAAGGTTGCAACTTCGATTGGGTGAGTAATATACGGTTCACCACTTTTACGAAATTGTCCTAAATGGGCGTGGTTGGCAACCTGAAAAGCTAAATCAATAGTTTCAATAGCTTTGCCATGCATGTTTTGACGAGCCGTTTGTAAAAGCCGACGCCGTAATGTATCAACTAGCGGTTGATGTTCACCATGATTGATTTCCATCACTTGCTTCCCTTAAAAAGGATTTATTCCACGCGGCTTAAAATCTGGTCGTCAACTTTTTGATCAGCTATTTCGCGTAGAGCGATAACAGTTGGTTTATCACCTTCTTCGTGTTCAACCATAATATCACTTCCTTTTTCAATTTGACGAGCTCTTAGCGCTGCTGCAATTGTCATATCAAAGCGGTTTTCAATGTGTTCCATACAGTCAGCTACGGTAAAACGTGCCATAAATTAATTCCTTTTAAAAGTTGAATTGAGTTTTTATTTGTTCCAGCATCCGCGTGGTTTTATTACGTGGTGCTCGAATTATACTACACAAGTCTTGCAGTGCTGTTTCAAAGTTGTCATTTACAATCAGATAATCAAATTCAGGCGCGTGACTTATATCGCTCATTGCGAGACCTAAGCGTTTTTCGATTACTTCCTGTGAGTCGGTATTGCGTGCGCTAAGACGCTGCGCTAGCACCTCCAATGATGGTGGTAAGATAAATATTAATACAGCATCATTGAACATTTTGCGAATTTGCTGTGCTCCTTGCCAGTCGATTTCTAAAATTATATCTTTGCCTGTTGCCAGAAAATTCTTAATAGTATTAATATTGGTGCCATAATAATTATCATAGACTTGAGCATATTCCAAAAATTCATTGGCTTCAATCATGGCTTTAAACGCATCAAGAGTAACAAAGAAATAGTTAACTCCATCAGCTTCACCAGGTCGTATCGCACGCGTTGTGTGTGATATCGAGAGTTGGATTTGAGAGTCAAGTTTGCACAAAGCATTTACTAAAGTTGATTTTCCGGCACCAGATGGCGCTGCAATTACGTATATTTTTCCATGGTTCATTAATTAATTAGTATTTCTAAAAATCGGTTCAACACTTTCTGCAGCCTTTTTGCTAATTGATGATCAAACATTTTGTGCTACAATTTCGGCTCATGATTAGATTACATTTGCAATTTAATCGGTATAACCAATTATTTTATCAAAATAAGGCATTAAAATGTTAGTAGATTCACACTGCCACTTGAATTTTCCTGAGTTACAGGCAAATTTAGATGATTATTTGCAGCAAATGGTAACTAATCAAGTTAGCCATGCACTTTGTATAGCAACTCGTCCAGACAATATTGAGGGTGTAATCCAGCTTGCTGAGTGTCATCCAAATTTATATGCCAGCGTTGGTATTCACCCTGATGAAAAGCTGCCAGATTTTAAATTAAGCAATGAATATTTACTTGAGTTTACTAAAAATCCTCGCGTTATCGCAATCGGGGAAACTGGATTGGATTATTATTGGAATAAAGATCAGGATATGAGCTGGCAGCATGAACGCTTCCAAACTCATATTGAAGTTGCTAAGGTAACTAACTTACCGCTAGTGATTCATGCTCGTGATGCTGCTGCAGATTGCCTTCAAATGTTAAAAGATGGCCAAGTAGAACTCTGTGGTGCAGTGATGCACTGCTTTACTGAGAGTGTTGACTGGGCACGTAAGTTTTTAGATTTGGGTTGCTATATTTCTATTTCCGGAGTTGTTACTTTCAAAAGCGCAACAGTAGTGCAGGAAGTTGCAAAATTTGTGCCCTTAGATCGTCTGTTAGTCGAGACGGATGCACCATATTTAGCACCTGTTCCTTTGCGGGGAAAGCTAAATCATCCGGCATTGGTACGGCATACAGCGCAATATATTGCCGATTTGCGTCAGATTCCTTTAAGTGAATTAGCTACAGCGACTAGTGCTAATTTTTTTACTTTATTTAAGAGGGCGGATTAATCAGATGGATATTATCACGATAGATGGTCCGGCATCCTCCGGAAAAGGAACTGTTGCCCGTATAATTGCAGAACGCTTGAGCTTCCATTATCTTGAATCTGGTGCGATTTATCGTGCGCTAGGTTTATGGGTACATAAAAATCAAACCGGTGATACATTTGATGTGGCGCAATTACTTGAGTTAATTGATGATATGCGACTTGAATTTTTTGATGGCAAAATTTGGCTGAATTCGGAAGATGTGACCATGTTGTTGCGTGAAGAGTTTGTTGGAATGTTGGCATCGAAATATAGCGCAATTGGCGAAGTTCGTGCGCGACTCTTACAGTTTCAGCGTGATTTCGCAGTTGCTCCGGGTTTGGTGACCGATGGTCGCGATATGGGGAGTGTAGTTTTCCCCAACGCTGATTTAAAAGTGTTTTTGACCGCGAGTGCTGAGAAAAGAGCAGAAAGACGTTATAAGCAGTTGCAACAGTTTGATAAATCTGTTACAATTGGGGCTATTTTACAAGATATCATGCTGCGTGATGAACAGGACTCCCAACGGAGTGTTGCGCCGCTTAGCTATGATTCTTCATTTAAAGTTTTGGATAACTCGGAATTAGGGATTGATGAAACGATTGATTTAATCCTTAGTTGGTGGAGTGAAGTGGAACTTGATAAATAAAGGTGCATTTGCGTTGTTAGCGTAAATGTGGTGGTCTAATTTTTAGTTTTTTTGGTAAGTATTTGTGGAAAATTTTGCAAGTCTTTTTGAACAACACTTAGCGCAATTAGAAATGCGTGAAGGTGAAGTAGTTGATGCAACTGTAGTAGCAGTTGATCATAAATATGTAACAGTTACAGCAGGTTTAAAATCTGAATCATCAATTGCAGTTAGCGAATTTAAAGATGATCTTGGTAACGTTGAAGTTAAAGTTGGTGACGTAGTTAAAGTAGCTATTGAAGCTATTGAAGATGGTTATGGTGAAACCCGTCTATCTCGTGATAAAGCACGTCGCATCGCGGCATGGGAAGAATTAGAAGGCGCATTAGAGCGCGGTGATATTTTAAATGGTATGGTTTATGGTCGCGTAAAAGGTGGCTTGGGTGTTATGTACAAAAATGTACGCCTATTCTTGCCAGGTTCATTAATTGATGTTCGTACTGTGCGTGATTTTGCACCATACGATAACAAATCAGTAGAGTTTAAAGTGATCAAAGTTGATCGCCGTCGTAATAACATCGTTATTTCACGTAAAGCTGTTTTAGTTGAAAAAACTGGTGAAGATAGTAAAGTTATATTCGAGCGTATGCAAGAAGGTAACGTGGTTCAAGGTATTGTTAAAAACATTACTGACTACGGCGCATTCGTTGATTTGGGCGGAATTGATGGTCTATTGTACATTACAGATTTATCATGGAAACGTGTTAAACATCCTTCAGAAGTATTGACTGTTGGTCAAGAAATTGAAGCTAAAGTATTGAAATTTGATCAAGAAAAACATCGCGTTTCATTAGGTCTAAAACAATTATCTAATGATCCTTGGGCTGGTATCGCAGAACGTTTCCCTGCCGGAACTCGTTTACACGGTAAAGTTTCTAACTTGACTGACTACGGTGCGTTTATTGAATTAGAATCAGGTATTGAAGGTTTAGTTCACGTATCTGAAATGGATTGGACAAATAAAAACGTTAATCCGTCTAAAGTAGTTAAACTTGGTGATGAAGTTAAAGTTCAAATTCTTGAAATTGATGCTGACAAACGTCGTATTAGCCTAGGTATGAAACAATGTCTAGCTAATCCTTGGACTGATTTCGCTGATAAATTTAAACGTGGTGATCGTGTAGCTGGACAAATTCGTTCAATTACTGACTTCGGTTTATTTATCGGTTTAAATGGTGGTATTGATGGTTTAGTACACGTATCAGATATTTCTTGGACTTTATCTGGTGATGCTGCTATTCGTAACTACAAAAAAGGTCAGGATGTTGAAGCTGTAATTATCTCTGTTGACGTTGAAAAAGAACGTATTGCTTTGGGTATCAAACAACTTGATAACGATCCATATGCAATGTTCTTGAACACTAACGACAAAGGTTCAGTTGTTAACGGGACGGTTAAAGAAGTTTCTGCTGAGCAGGCTACTTTAGAATTAAGCGAAGGTATCGAGGCAGTTTTACCTGCACGTGAAGCTTCTTCTGAGCGGGTAGATGATTTGAGCAAAGTATTGAACGTTGGTGATGCACTTGAAGTTATGATTATTAATATTGATCGTAAAACTCGTGCTATCAGTGTTTCAGTTCGTGCTAAAGACTCTCAGGAAGAGAAAGAAGCTGTTAAGAAAGTTAGACAAGCCGAAAAAGCTTCTGGTACGACTAACTTAGGTTCATTACTACAGGATAAATTGTCTCAAGGTTAATTATGAATCGCTCAGATATTATCAAAAAAATCTCTGAACTTTATCCTAAGTTAAACCGGAAAGAAATTGAAGTAATAGTCAAAGAATTATTCTCTTCAATGGCTTCCAGTATAGCAACCGGTAAACGGATTGAGATACGTGGCTTTGGTTGTTTTTCTCTAAAACATCGTGCCGCCGGAAAAGTTCGTAATCCGCGTCATGGTGTAGCAGTTGAGTCTGGAGAGCGCCATGTGGTGTATTTCCGGGCTGGAAAAGAACTTCGCGAACGCGTAGATGTTGTAAATAAATAATAAAAACCCCGTCATGAATTTGGCGGGGTTTTTTGTTGTTTAAAGTTGCATGATACTTGATATTATTTGGTTTGCTAATGTTTTTAGTGTGATTTTATTGATTTAGTATAAATTAGATTTAACTTATATTGTAAAATTAATACTGTAATAATTAAATTAGATAATATCATGAAAAAAGCAGGTTTTACTATAATTGAACTAATGATGGCTGTAGTGATCATTGGCATTTTTGCTGCGATTGCAATTCCTGCATATCAAAGTTATGTTAATCGTGCCAAGATTAGTGAGGGATATAATTTTGCCTCTTACTATACTGTTGCTATTGCCGAATATTATAACGAAAAAGGTAGTTTTCCCAATAACCTTAGACAGGTTGGTACACCGTCACAAGATGTACAGGCAAATTATGTATCTTCTGTGTGTCTGCAAAATAGTGGTGCTTTTCAAGTATTGTTTGGTGGTGATCCGACCACTGGAGCATTGCAGTATGTGCCAACGGTTGGCGCCTCTTCGGGTAGTATTAATTGGGGATGTTACGGTATTTTAATACCCAATGAATGGCTACCTAGCCAGTGTAAGAGCACTGATATAATTTATAATCAAAATGGTTTATTAATTATCAACCGGATTGTTAATGGGCAAAATAAGCGACTTGCTTACGCGTATCCATGTCCAGAATATCAATCAAGTAGTACCGCTGGAGTTTTATCAAATTCTTCAATCGATTTTGTGCAAAATATGTACGAGTATTTGCGTGATTCTCCAAGGTTGCATTATAGCAATGATCAAATTGCTACCGTATATAATTCTTATTCTGCATATTTAAAAAATATGCAGGAATCATGGTACGTTGAGAATACCAGTGGTAATGCCTATCAAACTTTACAATGTGGCAATGGCTATAGCCCTGGTTATGAGTATGGTTATATGATTGAAATTGGCTCGGTGGTTAATGCTGGCATTTGTCCTTCATCAACACCAATTATTTGGAATTGCCAGAAATGGACAAATGGTGCTTTTGAGGTGGATCCTAATTCAAGATGGACGTGTGGACCTGATCATGCACAATAAAAATAAGTCGCTGTAAAATAATCCAGCGACTTATTTTTATTGTGGTTTATTTTTTAACGCAATTAGCTTGGTACTGTTTTTTGTTATAAGGTAAGAACATCAAGATATTTGCCATGCCACAAAACCCAGCCGCTCCAGCAAAAAATAGTCCAGCACCGACAAAGCTACTTAATAAAATAAATGCAGGGTTTACTAGATAAGCTAAAAGCACACTCAATAGGATTAAAATTCCAGCAACCATTTGTACTTGGCGCATTATTGGTAACGGCGCTTTCTCATCCTGAATAGTTGCAAATCCAGATTTTTTCCATTCGTTTACACCCCCAGTTAAAATATATACCTTATTATGTTCTAAATTGGCAAATTTATTGGCATTCATTTTAGTACGATTGCCAGATTGACAATGAAATATCCAGATTTTATCTTTGTCAATTTTATGCAAATCATCATGGTGAAATAATGAGAGTGGCGTATTAATTGCATCGGCAATCCGTTCTCGATTATATTCATCAGGTTCACGGATATCACAGAGGATTACTTCATTATTTGCAGCAAGCTGTTTATACTCGCGTGGGGTAATTTCAATAATTTTAGCCATGTCGATGATTCCTTATTTAATGGTACATTATGAATAATATAAATTTACTAACATTAGTTTAGACTTATCTAATATAGTTTGTCAAGCATTATTTTAGGTAAATCTAAAATAATGCTTTATGTTAAATAGGAAAGAATTGCGCTTATTGATTATAACTTTCTTCTTGTGGAAATAGTTTGGGCTTTCTTAATTTGACGTATAGGAATTTCAATGTTAAAACTGCCACTCTATAAAACCACGTAATTAGAGTGGTAATTGTATTTTTTAATAA
>JAIEPY010000019.1 GCA_019748155.1 Burkholderiales bacterium
GGATTTTTTTAAAATCACCATTTCTTCAGTGGGCTGTCACGCCCCATCAAGTGACATTTCTATTTCGGGTTAACAAACATATTTCAAGATACTTTCAGGTCGTGCCCAATTCTGCAGCATCTTCTTTTTTATTGAATTAACTTTCTTGCCATATGGTTCAATTGGTTTTAAAAGTGCTAATGCCATCTTCCTAAACCAAGCAAAATTTAATGCCGCAGTTTCATCTCTAATTCGGCAGTCATCTTCTTTAAAAACAACATCTAATGTCCAATGCACTTTATTTTCAATGCCCCAATGCAATCTAGCCGCGCTTCCAATTCTTTGTACTTCTCGGTGATCAACTGAAGAAATAAAATAACGATTTTCAACCGTGATTTCACCTTTTTTATTTTCTGCCCTACGCTCTATTTTTACTACACTTGTGATTCCAAGCCATTCCTTGGGATCTATTGCATGCACTACTGACTTTAACGGCAAAGTAGTAGTAAATCTCTCTTCTATTTTGCCATGACTAGCCTCAATCTTATCCTCAAATTTTTGTAGCGGCATTTTGTCGCCATACTCTTTATTCTGAGCTAATGCAAAGACATCAGATATTGTTTCATAAAGTTCTTTTTGATTTTCCTTAACTGCTATAAGGTAGTCCGCTTTTTGTTCAATAATCACTTTAGTGATTTCTTTCTGGCAACCCATCGCGTCAATAGTTACAATTGCCCCAGTAATTGCGAGTTGTTTAATTAATTCAGGTATTACCGTAATTTCATTGGTTTTTCCATCAACTTTTAATTGACCTAATGATAGCCCATTAGCACACGAATACGCACTTAATACATGCAGAGCTCTAAGCCCCTTTCCTCTTGAATGAGAACCTTTCATTGTTTTTCCATCAATTGCAACTACATTTTCCGCTACTAATCCCTTAATTTTACTAATCCAGATGATGAATCCACTAATTAATTGTTGATGATCTAAAAACCCCAAAACTCGTCGTATCGTATCGTGTGACGGTATGCCGTTTGGTAGTAACAAAAACCCTTTAAGCCACTCAATATGAAGCTTACCAAACTGTTCAATCTCTTCAAACGTTTGCGCTCCAGACATTATAGAAAATAAAATTAAGACTATAATATCCAATAGATTATGAGCCTTTGTTCGTTCAATTCGTTTATCTTTTATCTCACCAAAACAACTAATGAAAATATTTCGATCCATTGAAAACCTCGGCTAATGTTACTGTAGCCATTATATTACTTAACTTTTAATAGACGGTGGGGATTTATTAGCCTTTTGTTCTCAATGGATTAAGATGCGTTTACCCTGATAAATAAACTGGTACAATATAATTTTTACCATCTTTTGTAAAAATATCAATTCTAACCATTCCGCCATTATCGGCTATTCCATGATTTACCTCAACCCCTGTATTTTGTGCTTGAATTACTTTAATAGTTTTAATTTGGTGCTCACTAGGTGTTCCATCTTTGCGAGGGGCTAATAATGGCTTAGCAAAGGCTTTTTTTGCGTCATTATCATGTTTTTCAAGACGCTCTTTTAGTAGTTTATAGATATTAGGATTATGTTGTTTGTAAGTCGGGCAAAGAGTTGGGATTTCATCATCTTTATCTAATTTAATGCCACTTTCAGATAAGCGCTTGCTAATTGTCGAAAATGGTTTACCATTGTTATATTCTGCGACTGGATTATCAACATATCTTTTGGAGCGAATCGTGTCTAAGTGAACTTGTCCAGTTACGGTACGCTTTGGCATCCGTGAGACAAATACCTGATTAACTTTCTGTAAAAGTTGTGTCCTAAAGTTAATGTTTGGCATCGGGAATCTATCAAATACTTCACCACTTTCTGGATCTGTATAGGTAGCATCTTGATTTTTACCATAGCTTTTAGCCTGCATAAAAGCAGTGATTCTTTGCTGCATACTAGTGGTTACAGCAGCAATCACGCAGGCATCTTGTGCATGATGAAGGTCATTTTCCTCACGTGATTTTGCTAGTCCCCAATGCGAACGGATAAATGCGGTAGCTTGTCCAGTTAGCACCCGTACACGTCGCTTATTTTTATCACCCAACTCAGCAAAGTGTAAATTATTTTCTAGATAATTTTTGCAAAAACTAGAGATATATCGAGTATCATTTAGGTTGCGTTCAATAAATTTGTCTTGATCAAATTTTTTAGTCAGTAATAATTGATATTTTTTATAGCTAAACCCAGCTTGTCTACCATGTTTGAGTAAGTTTTCGCAATGTTCCTCAAAAGTATGCCATTTTTGTTCAGCAATATATTCATAGGGGGTTTGATTCCCTTTTCGTTGATTCTCGGCAGTTAAGCATAATACTTTATTACTTAAACTATCATCAAAACTACGTGAGAATGGAATAATATGATCAATCTGTGTTAAATTTACGCCATGGCGAATTTCATCTAGATTGATTGATTCACCACTATAAATACAGTGCCCATTTTGTTGTTTCCAGAGTTTGTACTTGGTGAGCTCATCTTTGGCAGGATGGCGCTTAAAGTATTCTGTAAACTGTGCAACCATCTTTTCATTACTGGCTTTATTTTCTTTTTGAAATTTACTTATTTCATTGCGCTGTTGCGCAGTTTTACCTATATCACGAGCTAATTCAATATTTATTTGATACGGAGAGCCATAAATAGCAATAATTGCGTTAATAACTTTGCGTACTTGACTAATTGCTCTGATTACAACTGGATTAGTTAATTCCTGATCTAAACCCAACGCTTGAATAGTTGGTAATTTTATATTTCGCTGTGATTGTTGCGCACTATGATTGTAACCTGCAGATGCACAGGCTTCATCATAGCGTTGTCCTAATTCTAAAAATGGGATAATCTTATATAGCGCGAGTAGAGAGAGGCTAATATTTTTGTCAAAGCTTATACCGTCATCAAGTAACGCACTAATAATTAAAGTCTGTTCTTCTATTTGGAAATTATGTGGATGTTTGGTAAATGATTTAGCTAGTGCTGCACTTATCGTTTCATCTGTTTTATTATAGGTAAGAGAGATGGCAATTTCATCTATAAGAGCAACGTTACTGCTTAAATTACTCCAAGTTACGTCTCCAATATGATTACTAATGGAAGTTTTTAATTCATGATAGGCTTTAAACTCTAACTCCTTGATTTTTTCCTTTTTTTCACACTCCAAAAAATCATTATTGGAATTATATTTCACAAAATTAAAACGGGCTTCATCAGAGATATCTAGTGCTTTACGAATATCAGCGAATGTAATATTAAATGATTTTGTTTTACGTGCGATTGCTAAATCATAAATGTGTTTAATTTCAGATTGACTAAGCCAATGCTCTATTGAGTCAAGTGTGTAATAGATATTATTTAGTTTTGATAAAGCAATAAATTTTTCACTGCTGAAGCAAGCTTTTGGTGCGCGCTTTTCTGCTTTTTCAAATTGACAGCTTCCGACCATCTCAATAATGTTACCTCGCCAGTCAAATGATTTTTGCCAATTAAACATCTTTAGATAGTGTTCAATAAATCCTGTAGAAATGAGTTCGTTTCCTAGCTGTTGCTGACGTTCTAAAATTATTCTGGCTTCGTCTTCAATATCAGTACGCTGCAGCATTACACGGTATTCGCCAAAACGATTGCGACGATTGGTAGAGAAATCATCATCTTTATAGAGCATTTCACCGATAGAACGATAAGATTTATCAATTAGAAGCTGATGGTTTTCTTTTAGTTTATTATTTATCTTACCATCAACAGATTTATCATTTTTACGATTGGATTTGAACCCACGATGTTTTGCTAAGTGGATCAAAATTTGTGCTAATTGGGTATTGGTTAATTGGTGATCAAGTGCTTGGTAACGCAGTTCATAAACGTCATATCTGGAGGATTTTGATGGTGTTTTTTCTGGAGAGATAAATAATTTGGCTAACTCATCTTGTGTAAGCAAGCCAGACTGAATTAGATATTCTTTTATTTTTTCCATGCGATAAGCGCGGCGTCTAATTCTGCGCCTTTGTCCGCGAGCTAATCGCCGTGGTGTCGCGAGTGATTCCTTTGTTTTAGGATTTTCTGCGGCATCAAATAGACGAACCCCACACTTTTCAATAGTTGATTTATCTATATCATAAATAGCCCAGCCAATTGAAGCGATTCCTAAGTCAAGTCCTAATACATAGCGCATAATGAGTACCTCTCATAGATAATAAGTGAATGAATAAAACTGTTGGTTAATCTAGTGTACTATTCCATGCTTCCGTAATTGAGTCTGATTTTATCGTTTTTAGGTATTGCTCTCTATCATATTCAAAGATTCCAAACTATCAGCAAAAAATTGTTTGAAGGTTTGTAACTCGGCTTTGCCAGTATCGCCACGACTGCTCCCATTAGCCAAGAATGAAATCGCATAAACATGACCATTACGAGCATAGAAATAACCCGAATAAGCTTTGGTGTCAGATAGTGAACCAGTTTTGGCATGCAGCTGGGTTTTATATCTACCAAATTCGGTTTGCAGAGTACCAGATTCGCCAGGAGTTGGGAGACTGTTAATAAAGTTAGCGGACTCTTTGTCATGATACATTGCATAGAGTAATGCTGTCATATGCGTTGCAGATAGCTGCTCATAGCGTGATAATCCCGAGCCATTTTCTACTTTAAGTTCTGGAAAGTTTAGACTCTGATTAAATGTTCGGTAGTAGATATTTTTAGCATTTTCATATGTCGCATCATTTGCTGAGCGGTATGCACCTAGAGAAAGTAGCATACTCTTGGCATAGAGGTTATTACTTTGTTTATTCATCTGCCACATCACTTGTGCTAAAGGTGGCGAGCTTATTTCAGCAATAGGTGTAGTTGAAGCTGGGGCATTTTCTATCAAGATTTTACCTTTGAGTTTGATATGCTGCTGTTTCAAAATCAGCGCAACAAGCTGTCGATTGTATTGATCGGTGTCTAAGAGGTAGAAATTAATATTTTTTCCATCACAGCTAGCTGGTACATTACCAGTTAAAACAAAATCACTAGTTTTCTGTTTTTTAGATTTTGAAGCCGTAGTCCGTGATTTATTAATGTTGACATAATTACTTAAATCATTACAAGCGAATTTAGAGCTAATTAATTTCAATTGGTTATCAAATTTTAATTTGCCACTACGATATGTATCAAAAGTAATTTTATTAGCTTTAATATGTAAGGCCAGAGTAGAGATGTTTTCATCAATTATCAAGGATTTAGGATCTACAGAATAACTGGCATATGGCTCAGGATAGAGTTCGCTACTGGGAACATTTTGGTTAAAGATATGAGTATCTAAAATCAAATTTCCTTGGATCGTATTTATTCCATTATGTTTTAACGTCATAAACAGATTAGTTACTGATTGTGTGCTTAGCGTTGGATCGCCACCACCGATTAGATAGAGGTTACCATCCAAATTATCTTGTTTAACTTTGCCGTTGTAACTAAGCGTTGTTTTCCATGTAAAATTAGCCCCAAGGCTTTGTAATGCGACATAACTGGTTAATAGCTTCATATTTGAGGCTAAGAGCATTGGAGTTGATTCACGGTAGTGATAAATAACATCTGCATTCGCGCTATCAATTACGCTAACCGCAACTTTATTTTTTAATGCATTGGGGATTGTGGGTAGAATTTGCGGTGCAGCGAAGCAGGGAGTGGTTAAAAGGAATAATGTGGTGATAAGTTTGATTTTAATTTTATTTGCGTGCACGCTCAAGCCTTTTTTGATTTGGGGTTTTATTTAGGGGGCGATATATCTCGATGCGATCACCATGTTTTAGCTGATATTGTTCGGGGTTAAATTGACGTTTGCCAAAGATGCCAACTGGTAAACTAAGTAGGTCATAATCAGGGAAGAAATCCTGGATTTGTGAACGTGCAATAGCATCAGCAATTGAGCAGGGTAGCTCAACCTCGAGAGCTACAATTTTTTGTAAGGAGTAGGTTGCAAAAACAACCTCAATTTTAATCATTTACGGTAAATCTCATGAGCTTTTTTAACGAAACTATCAACGATATTTTTAATTACAAATTCAAAAACAGTACCAATTACTTTTTCAATAATGATATTGCTAAATTTGTAATCAAGCTTAAATTCAACTTTGCAGCCAGATTCGCCAAGAGGAGTAAATATCCAATGACCTTTAAGATGCTTAAATGGACCATCAACCAGACTTAAATCAATTTTTTGGTCTGGGGTATTGATGTTTTCGGTGGTAAAGTGAGCTTTTACTTTTAGATAAGAGATATCAACCCGAGCAACAACTCGATTGCCTTCACTTTTAAGAACCTGTGAACTAGGACACCATGGTAAATAATGTTTATAATTAGCAATATCACTAACTAATGCGTACATTTGTGCTGGTGTATATGGAGTAATGACTGATTTCGTAATTGTTAGCATATTTTTTGACAGGCTACCATATAGTTAATACTTGTATCGGTACTAAGCGCCGCAGTTTGACTGATTGGGTGATAAGTCATTCCACTAAGGGCGACTAATTCAAATCCAGCTTGTTTGAGCATATTGCGTAATTCTGCAGGTTTGATGAATTTTTGATAATCATGCGTACCTTGTGGGACAAGATTTAAAATATATTCTGCAGCAACCACACCAAGTGCATAACTCTTAAAATTACGATTCAACGTCGAAAAGAACGCCATCCCGTTTGGTTTTAATAATTTAGCACACTCTTGAATAATGTAAGCAGGATCAGGAACATGCTCGAGCATTTCCATACAAGTTACTATATCGTAACTCTCCGCTGACTGCGCTGCTTTAGCACCAACTTCAATACACTCATAGTTAATTGACAAATTACTTTCATAAAGATGGAGCTTGGCAATTTCAATTGATTGCGGAGCTAGGTCAATAGCGCTAACTTGTGCGCCAAGCTTGGCCAGAGCTTCGGATAAAATTCCGCCACCACAACCAACATCAATCAGCGCCTTATCACGGATTTGACTATGTTTTTGGATGAACTCACAGCGTAGCGGATTGATTTGATGCAAGGTTTTAAATGCGCCATCTAGATTCCACCACTCATGAGCTAAATCATTAAATTTGTCAATTTCGGCTTGAGAATGCATTTTTTACATATCCTGATTGCTGGTTGCAGATAGTTTGCGATTAATTAAGTTTAAAAACTCATCACCAAAGCGGTTCATTTTTTTCTCAAGCATTTCTATATCTGCCGTAAATTTATTATAGCCCATATATGCCGGAATTGCGACAAATAAACCAATTGCGGTGGCAATTAGTGCTTCTGCAATACCTGGTGCAACTGAAGCAAGGGTAGCCTGTCCCGTATTACCTAAGCCGATAAATGCATGCATAATTCCCCATACCGTACCGAGTAATCCAATGTACGGACTAACTGAACCAAAGGTAGCTAAGGTTGATAGACGGCTTTCGTAGCTATTTAATTCATCATCAATAGTGGCGGTTAATGAGCGTTCGATATTGCTTGTAATGGTGTCTTTATTGCTAATTCCGCTTTTGCTTAGGCGGTTATATTCGGATAGAGCAGCATAGAACATTTGGCAGGTTGTCGTGCGATTAGCCGCCGTGCTGATTGAGTTATACAGTGTAGTTATACTTCCGCTATTATGGTATTGGCTCATGAATTTTATTGTTTCTGATTTTGCTTTAGATAATGCAATCCATTTGCTGATAATGATACCCCATGAAACTACTGAGAATATTGCAAGCAATCCCATAATTGCCTGTACGGCAAACGATGCATCAGTAATCAGCGATATAATTGACATTTGTTGTTCCATAAGTCCTCACATAAATAAGTAATAGATTTTAAGGCTAAATTTTACCACAGATGATTTATACAAAATACATTGAATTGTAATTGTAGAGCAATACATAGTTGAAGCAGAAAACTTTGTTATAAGATAATTTATAGTAATAGGCATTTATCCAACAGGCGAGTATATCAAAATTACAGCTCATCACTATAATCAGATTGGATAATTTTAAAAATAATCTCCAAACTAAAACCACGGCCAGAGAGGAAGCGTATTTGTTGTGCCTTTTCCTTAGCATTTTCAGGTGGCTTTCCATGAAATTTGCGTAGCCAAATGGATTGGGCCGTAGCAAACTCATTGATTGCGGCTTGCTGATAGAGGCTATTTACTAATTCCTGATCAGCAACTTTATTCATTAACTGGTATTTTATACGCTGTGCACCAAATTTTTGACTTTTAGCATTGATATAATTTTCAATATAACGCTCTTCATTAAGATATTTTTGTTCAACCATTTGGTTTAAAACTTCTTTGATCGCTTCAATATCTTCGCTGTATTTTTGGAGTTTGCTTAGTAGCTCACGATATGAATAATCACGTCTGGATAGCAAGTCTAAGGCTTTAGCGTAAAGGTTAATTGGCTTTGAGTGGTTCATTGATGCGCGGTTTAAAAAGGCGTAGTTTTTAATTACGCCTTTTTCTATTTAGTTAAACTTCTTCAGCATCGGTGCTAGCGTCAATTTCACGCTCATTGGTAGGCACATCTGCTATAGCTATGTTAGATAAAGCACGAACTTTTCCTTCAATCTCCGCAGCGAGCACTGGATTCTCTTTGAGGAATTCTTTGACATTCTCTTTACCTTGTCCAATTTTTTGTCCATTATAGCTATACCAAGCACCAGATTTCTCTACGATGTTATTTAGTACGCCTAATTCAATCACCTCGCCATTACGTGAAATTCCTTCACCGTACATAATTTCAAATTCAGCTTGTTTAAATGGTGGCGCAACTTTATTTTTAACGACCTTAACTTTGGTATCGCTACCAATGATCTCGTCACCTTTTTTAATATTACCCGTACGACGGATGTCTAAGCGAACCGATGCATAAAATTTAAGCGCATTACCACCTGTGGTTGTTTCAGGTGAACCAAACATCACGCCAATTTTCATGCGGATTTGGTTAATAAAGATAACTAAGGTATTAGTACGCTTGATATTACCAGTCAGTTTACGCAGAGCCTGAGACATTAAACGTGCTTGTAAACCCATATGGCTATCCCCCATATCGCCTTCTAATTCTGCTTTAGGCACTAATGCAGCGACAGAATCAACTACTATTAGATCAACGCTACCGCTACGAACCAGCATATCAGCAATTTCTAGTGCTTGTTCACCAGTATCTGGTTGAGAAATCAACATTTCATCAACTTTTACGCCAAGTTTGCGCGCGTAGATCGGGTCTAGTGCATTCTCAGCATCAATATAGGCACACGTGCCACCCGCTTTTTGCATTTCCGCCACTACGTGTAAACATAGCGTAGTTTTACCTGATGACTCAGGACCAAATATTTCAACCACCCGTCCGCGTGGTAAACCACCAACGCCAAGAGCTAAGTCAATTCCAAGCGAACCTGTTGAAACTACTTGGATATCATTTGCGACCTGTTTGTCGTCCATTCGCATGATAGAACCTTTACCAAATTGTTTTTCAATTTGTGCGAGAGCTATCTGGAGTGCTTTTGCTTTATCGTTATCTGCCATTTAATTTCTTTCTACTATTATTATTTTATTTAAAACTTGAATCCGCGAGGAGCTGCGCTGGATAGCGGCGCTACTGCTGTTTCAAATAGTTGAGTTTGTTTGTATTCGTTATCACTAATTTTTTCAATAACCACCGCGTGCATGATCGGGGCTGTGCCTTCAATACCAACTAAGATTCCGCCTACTTTAAGTTGCTTTTTTAGTTCATGACTAATTTCTAGCATAGCTCCACCGACAAAAATTTTGTCAAAAGGTGCTTTAGCTTCTAAGCCATTCATTCCGTCTGCTTCAATGATACTAACATTTTTAATTCCTGCACGAGTGAGGTTATCAACGGCGAATCGTTTGTTCTGTTCATTTATTTCTAAACTATAAACGAAATCAGTTAGTTTTGCTAGCAAAGCAGTCACATAGCCGCTACCAGTTCCAATTTCCAATACCTTGTCTTTTTTACGTAACTTTAATTCTTGTAACAAACGTGCTTCCATCCGAGGGAAGAGCATTTTTTGTTCGCCGGGCAATGCTAGTTCAACGTCTGATAAGGCTAGGTTACGTAATGACGGGCTAACAAACTCCTCACGCTTGATTGTGCCGAGTAATCCAAGCACTTTTTCATCAAACATATTCCATGGACGAATTTGTTGCTCAATCATATTAAAGCGTGCTAATTCAAAGTTCATGAGAGATCCTTATTTGATTTTTTGTTCTTTTTTAACTTTATCTACTAATGCTTGAATAACTTTTATCAATTGCTCAGGTTGTGCTGGACTAGTCACATATTTATTACCAACGATAAAGGTAGGTGTTCCAGTAATATTGTAAGCAGTTGTATATTGAGCATATTCTTGTGGTTTAGTGCTCATGGTAAAAGAATTATAGCTTGCCATAAATTTCTTAGGGTCTACAATTGATTTATTGGCATTTAAGAATGCTTGTAATTGAGTCTTATCTTCCAGATTTTTATGTTCGGTCATCGTAGCATTAAAAACCTGCTGATTAAATTTAGTGCCTAAATTTAATGCTTGGGCTGTAGCGTTAATTTTTGCATATCCACTAAAATTATTTTCCCAGACTACTTGAATGCGATTTAAATCAACATTTTTTGTCCCGGCATACCATTTATCTAAAGTTGGCTCTAAAATTGAGCAATGAATACAAGCATATGAGTAAAACTCAGTAACATTTACTCTACCAGCTTTAGCAGGAAGCGGTTTACTAATTGGTCCAGATAAAACCGTATAGTCAGTGCCTTGTTTAATTGCAATATTATCAGCAAAAGCGTGACAAACTATTGCAGAACTTAGTATAGCGATTAAGGTTTTTTTCATACAAATATCCTTCTAGTTGGAGTTGTTAATAAGAGTAGCATTAATATCTTGTTGCTTTAACTGAGCAATTAAATCATTTGCTTCAGCTTCAGTGGTAAATTGCCCGATGATTACACGGTTTATAATTTTACCATTAATTTGTTGTGATTTAATTTTAGAGCTAAATCCTAACAATGCCAATTTAGCCTTCATATTATTAGCCAAATCCGGCTCGCTAAATGCTCCAGCTTGGACAATAAATGATGGTGTAGCAGCTTCAGACACAGAGGAAGCAGTTGGTTTTGGGTTAATATCCTTTTTGCCTTGCAACACATCATAAAAGTCATAACTAGGAGTTGAAGCTTCGGGTTTATTCTGTGCGGTTGGTGCAGAGCTGGCTTGCTGCATTTTTGTACCAGGAGCTAAGATTAACGGAGCAGAGCTAACTGGTGTGCTCGTAGTTAAATTAACTCCATTGTTATTAAAACCTTTATCAACAAACGGGTTTTGTGCTTTATTCAAATAGAAAGCTACCGCACCGGCAATTCCGATACCGATTAATAATCCAATAAAAAACTTCACGCTTATTCCTAAATCCTAAATATTTCGTTTATACTGGCTTGCTAGTGCCAGATGAGCATTGGTAATTTCTTGATCTCCTGCCAAGTCGGCAATTGTTCGCGCGAGCTTAAGCTGTCGATAGTAACCTCGGGCTGATAATGAGTTACGCTCAATTAATTGCTGCATTAAAATTTTAGCATTATCATTTAAGGCACAATAACGTTCAATCTCATCATTTGATAGTTCATAATTTAACTTATTCTGGCGTTGGAGCTGAACCCTACGGGCGTTGATAACCCGTTGCTTAATTTGCTCAGAGTCTTCACCATTAGGTAGTTGCTGCAACTCGTTAGTATTTAATGATGGAACTTCAACTACAATATCAATCCGATCCAGCAGCGGTCCCGAGATTTTAGCACGATAGCGATTTATCTGCTCAACTGAACAGGTGCAACTTTGTTGTGGATGCCCTGCATAACCACAAGGGCAAGGGTTCATTGCCGCAATTAACTGGAAATCAGCTAAGTATTCTACACGATGATTTGCTCTGGCGATATTTATTTTTTTTGCCTCTAAGGGTTCCCGTAATACTTCCAATACTTTACGGTCAAATTCGGGAAGCTCATCTAAGAACAGTACTCCATTATGTGCAAGGCTAATTTCTCCGGGTTTAGGATTACTTCCACCACCGACTAAAGCAACCGCTGATGTGCTGTGATGCGGGCTACGAAAAGGAACTTTTCCCCAGTTTTGAAGTTGAAAACCTTGGTTACTGAGTGATTGAATTGATGCGCTTGCCATAGCTTGTTCGGTATTTAGTTGCGGCAATATGCTGGTGATCCGGCTGGCTAACATTGATTTACCACAACCAGGGTTACCGATCATTAAAAGTGAGTGTCGTCCTGCCGCAGCAATTTCTAAAGCTTTTTTGGTGCTAAACTGTCCCTTTACCTGCTGAAAACCATTTTGATTATTTTCAAGACAATTAATTTGCTCAGCAATATTTGCCATGGTGATTATTGGTAGCTCTTGTGAGCTAGTGAAGTGAGTAACAACCTCTTGTAATGAATTAGCCGCACGAATGTGAATATCTTCGACCAAAGCCGCTTCCTCGGCACTTTGTGCGGGTAAGATTAACTGACGCTTACTTTGGCTAATCCCATAAGAAATTGCTAATGCACCTTTGATTGGGCGTAGGGCTCCATCTAAAGCTAATTCACCAGCAAATTCAAACTCTTCAATGTTTTGCCGCGTCTTGATTAAACCACTGGCAAAGAGTATCCCCATTGCAACAGGTAAATCGTAGCGGCTAGAATCTTTAGGTAAATCTGCAGGCGCCAAATTAACCGTAATTCTTCTGGCCGGAAAATCAAATCCTGAATTCTGAATTGCCGAGCGAATTCGATCGCGACTTTCTTTGATTTCGGTATCTGGTAGTCCAACGATAGAGAAGCTGGGCAATCCACTCGCAACATGAACTTCAACTACGATTTGTGGGGCATGCATGCCGCTGAGTGCCCGCGAGTAAAGTTTAGCAATACTCATTGCGCTTGCTTTTGCTCCAGAGTTTTGATTATTTGTTCTAATTCATCAAGTTTATTGCGAGTATTGATTAATACTTTTTGCTGTGTTTCAAACTCTTCGCGAGTTACCAAATCCAACTTTTCTAAACTAGCCTGCAAAATAGCTTTGAAATTATTTTCTAGATCATTTAAAGGATTTATTTTGGCAAAGTTAGCCATTTGATTAGATATTTGATCAATAATTTGTTGTTTTAACATCATGAAACTTTCTAAACTATATTAGGACGTATTTTAATCTATATATTATATAGCCGGTAGAAATTTTGCTCACGAAATAAAAAAAGCTACGAAATTCGTAGCTTCTCAATCTTAGTGACCGCGTTTTGGTAACATTTGCGATCTAATTTTTTTATAATGACGCTTAACGGCAGCTGCCATTTTACGTTTACGTTCTGTAGTCGGTTTTTCATAGCACTCACGTGAGCGTAGCTCAGTTAAAGTACCAGCTTTTTCAACAGCTTTTTTAAAACGACGAAGAGCTACTTCAAAATATTCAGTATCACGAACTTTAATTTCAGGCATAAACCCATCCTTTAAATTTTATTTTTGTATTTATTAACATTGGTTTTTTCTAAGATATTCTATTTTGGAACAGCTTATTTTCTGAGTATTTAGTACGCTTTCTCAGTTAGCGCTTATTCGAATCACCCCCTCGGTGTGCATTTTATAGCAAAATTTGTCTAAGGCGCGATTTTACCTGATTACATTACTATTCGTCAAGCGGACTATATAAAATTAACAATTAGTTTGTTGTGCATCGCAATGTAATGAATCACAGTGTAGTATAATATAGTTTCATTTGGGCTAATTCATAAGGAAAAATTATATGCACTTTTTGCGATTGTTGAAAAATATCATAATTGGTAAACCTCTAAATGCGGCGAGTCCGCAAGTGAAAGAGCATATCGCTTTGATTGCGGTAATCGCTTGGATTGGTCTGGGCGCAGATGGTTTATCTTCTTCCGCGTATGGTCCTGAAGAAGCTTATTTAGCTTTAGGACACCATACTGGAATTGCAATATATTTGGCATTTGCAACCGCTTTTACGGTTTTTTTAATTTCTTTTGCCTACAACCAGGTGATCGAGCTTTTTCCTTCAGGGGGTGGTGGCTATAAAGTGGCTACTCATTTGCTTGGTCCAAGTGCTGGTGTAATATCTGGTAGTGCTCTGATTATTGATTATGTACTTACTATTGCTGTATCAGTTGCCAGTGGTGTCGATGCCGTATTTAGTCTGCTGCCAACCTGGTGGTTAAATTATAAACTTGAAGTTGAAATCTCTGCAATTGTATTATTGATGGTGCTTAATCTACGCGGGATGAAAGAATCAATTCGGATACTGATACCATTATTTCTTGGGTTTTTGCTTACTCATTTGACAGTTATTCTAGTTGGGATTTTATTTCATGTTAATAATCTGGCTAGCATATTACCAAACGCTTCTGCTGAAGCCAGCAGTATGTCTGCTTCAATGGGTATTTTTGCAACATTGGCAATTTTTCTAAAAGCTTATTCACTCGGTGGTGGTACTTATACTGGGCTTGAAGCGGTTTCTAATAATGTAAATATGCTGGCAGAGCCACGGGTGCGTACAGGTAAATTTACTATGTTGTATATGGCGTTGTCATTATCATTTACCGCAGGTGGAATAATCATCTTGTATTTATTATGGCATGCGGAGCCAGTGTTTGGGCAAACTTTAAATGCGGTGGTATTTGACAAAATTCTTGCAGAGGCTGGGTTTAGTCATCATTGGTTAGCTATAATTTTGTTTTTTGAAGCAGCATTACTTTTTGTGGGCGCTAATACCGGCTTTTTAGGCTGTCCGGCGGTTATGGCAAATATGGCTGTTGATAAATGGTTACCTCGTCAATTTCGTGAGTTATCAGGACGTTTGGTAACCCAAAATGGGGTTTTGATTTCGGGTATTGCGGCAATAGTTATTTTACTTTGGGCTCGAGGTAGGGTTTCAACATTAGTAATTCTTTACAGTATCAATGTATTTTTGACATTTTCACTGTCTTTGCTTGGTTTATGTGTTTACTGGCTACGCGTGCGTAAAGAAAAGCCTATTTGGTGGCGTAAATTTATCGTCGCTGTAGTTGGGTTTGTGGTTTGTGCATCAATTTTGGTTGTCACAACCGTCGAAAAATTTACCGAAGGTGGCTGGTTAACGGTTGTTATTACGGCGTGTACTATCGGTGTGTGTTTTCTTATTCGTAAACATTATCGTGAAGTTGGTGCACAGCTTAAAGATGCGGATCACCTTTTTGCTTCACATTTTAAATACACTGATTTGGATAGTGCTAATTTAATACCCGTTGAGAACAGCGAACTTAAGACGGCCGTATTTTTTGTGACTAAACATTACGGTGCTGGTTTGCATACTTTATTATGGGTACAAAGAATGTTTCCTGGAGTATTCAAGAATTTTGTATTCGTTACTTCCGGTGAGATTGATTCCGAAGCATTTGCTAATGAAGATGTGTTTAAGAAAAAATATCGTCAAGATCTTAATCGTATAATTGAAGGTTATCGTTATTTCTGTAGTATGCATGATTTGCCATCATCTGGTTATTTTAGCTATGGAGTAAATGGTTTGGATGAATTGATTAAATTATCCGAACAAATTCAAATTGACTATCCTGATTGCGTATTCTTTGGTGGCAAACTGGTTTTCGTTGATGAAAATTGGTGGACTCGTTTATTGCATAATAACACGGTTAATTTAATCCAGCGTCAGCTTCATTTGCGCGGTATGCAAATGGTTATTTTACCAATGAAGATTTAAATGAGCATAAATTGTCATCTAGTAAACATGATTAGATTTAGAGCCTTAATTGCGTGTAGTGCTATGTTATTTAGCATGGTAGCACACGCAGGGAATCAAAAAGAGGAAAAGCTTTCTGCAGACGTTCAGGCGTCGCTACATTCATCAATTATTAATCCGATTCAGCCACATCTGGTCTTTGCTACAGCAGAGAAAGCTGATGCGTGGTTAGATGATATGTCGAATCGTTTAAAAAAAGTTGCTCCCAAGAATCCATTAGTCCAAGATGATTTTATGCGTAATCGCTTGTTGGTAACTATTCAATATGAGGCTATAAGAGCAGGGCTAGACCCTCAGTTGGTATTAAGTGTTATTACGGTAGAGAGTCGTTTTAATAAATATGCAATTTCAAGTGCTGGTGCCCAAGGTATTATGCAAGTAATGCCATTTTGGCTAAGGCAGATCGGTGCTTATGATCAGGATTTATTGAATGTACAAACTAATATTCGATTTGGGTGCACCATTTTGCGGCATTATATGCAATTAGAGCATGGCGATACTTTTTATGCGCTAGGGCGTTATAATGGTAGTCGAGGTAAGCCTGATTATCCAAACTTAGTTTTTAATGCCTATAATCGTTATTGGCAACCTGCAACAGTAATGAGTATTGCTAAAAATGGTCAGGCCAGATATATAAATTATTCTTCGGTGGACTAGTATCTTCCGGAGTTGTTGAACTGACGAACTATCGTAAATTAAAAGAGACCCTATAATGAGTCTCTTTTAATTTTTTAATTATATATTGGAAATACTGAAAAATCATCTAAAATTTGCGATAAAATTATCAGGGAACCAAGAATTAGCATGATTAGTGGCAGTGCTGAATTTAGTTTGTGTTTTTTATTGTAAACGTAAGCTGCTGTTACGGGAATTAAAGCTGCAGCAATTTGGAACATATTAGATTGTTGATAAATAATAACAAATGCTTTAGGAAATAAAAGAGCAACTATAACTGGCAAAATAAACGAAATTAACGTCGCTATAAAGCGGGTTTTGGCAGTTTCTTGCCACTTTAAAGCATCAATTACAAATGCTACTAGTGCAAACCCGATTGATAAAAACGCTGTTAACACAGTAATTGCAGCAAAAACTCCAACTAATGTTGAAATTGTGGTTGGAACTCCTGGTTGATTTAGTGCAAAGTGCATAACATCTCCAATTGTATCAAGATGTAAGAACTCTTGGCGCGAAACCAATGAGAAAATCAGCATTATCCAGCCAACATATGCCGATGCAGGGATTATCATTCCAACTAATACAGCCTTTTTGGCTTTAGCCGGACTCCAGTCGTTAATCTTTAGTACTAATGGTAATACCATATGCATCATCCAGATACAAAACATGGTTGAAGCACCTGCACCCAAGTATTTTACTCCGGAAGGAATAAACTCAAAGATACTTCCATTAATGAGTTTTATGCCCAAAATAATTCCTGAAATCAAGCAAATGAATTTTGTTGTGAATATTATTCCGTTTAAGCGGCTGATTAAGCCTAGCCCCACGGTAAATGCAGGCATAAATACGACAAAGAAAATTATCATGCCAATTTGTGGCGAAAGATTAATGTGTACTAGTGGTAGTACTGTTTTGACTAATAAATCACCACCTGCATTAACGTAAGCAGCGGCCAGAGACCCCATTGAAAGTACGTTCAAAATAGTAGTAATCCAATAGCCTTTTATACCAAAAAAATCAACTGCAAGCGTTGCCGCATTTATGTTGTGATCTTCATAGCGTGCATAGACATCAATACTTGTAACCGCCATTAGATATGCCATGATAAAAGTAAAAACAATAAAAATAAAGGTATTAATGAGACCCGGACCGGCCGCCAAAATCGGTAATGCCAGCACCCCAGAGCCAATTGCGGCACCCGCTACCATAAAAGACGACAGTAGCAGCTTTTTAAAATTTTCCAAGAACTAATCTCCTCTAATGTTTATAGTTAAAGCCATACATTCTAGCAAGATTTACTAAAAATAGATATATGCAGTGCAATAAATAGACTTGGATTCATGTGTTATAGATTCTTGTGTTAAAATATGGATAAATTTTATGGCTATTAAAGATAAACATATGAATAAATCGCTTACGTTATTAGATGGGTTAAATTCAGAACAACATACCGCAGTTACTTATACTGCAGGTTCATTATTAGTTTTAGCTGGTGCTGGGAGTGGTAAAACCAAAGTTCTAACTACTAGGATTGCGTGGCTAGTACGCAATGGTTTTTTGGGTGTCAGTGAAATTTTGGCGGTAACTTTTACTAATAAAGCAGCCCGTGAAATGCTGGGGCGAGTTGGTAAATTACTTGAAATTGATACTAAATATATGTGGGTCGGAACATTCCATTCCATCGCATTAAGAATCTTACGTTTGCATTATCAAGAAGCTGGCTTAAGTGCTAGTTTTCAGATAATTGATGCTGGCGAACAGCAAAGCTTAATTAAGCGCTTGATTAAACTTAAGAATTTAGATGAAGATCGTTATCCTCCACGGGAAATTCAAAATTATATCAATCATCAAAAAGAGCTTGGGCTACGTGCATCACAATTAACCCCTGAAGGCTTGCGAACTAAACATTGGATCGAACTCTATCAACTCTATGAAGAGGTGTGTAACCGCGATGGCTTAGTCGATTTTACAGAATTATTACTCCGAAGTTTTGAACTACTGGCGACTCATGATGCTATTTTACAGCGCTATCAGCGTCAATTCAAGCATATTCTGGTCGATGAATTCCAAGATACTAATCAACTGCAATATAAATGGTTGCAGATTTTAGTTGGACAAGGTGGATCAATTTTTGCCGTTGGTGATGATGATCAGTCGATTTATTCATTTCGTGGTGCTAAGGTTAGCAATATGCGTGCGTTTATCCGTGATTTTAACGCCCCAGAAGCATTGAAGTTGGAGCAAAACTACCGCTCGACACCAATAATTTTAAAAGCCGCAAATACGATCATTGGTAATAATGGTGAGCGGATGGGTAAAAACTTATGGACACAAAATACTCACGTTGACAAAATCAGGCTTTATGAAGGCTATACTGAAGAGGATGAAGCTTATTTTGTAATTGACGAAATTAAGAATCTACATAATAATGGAGTTGAGCTGCATGATATGGCTATTTTATATCGCTCCAATGCTCAGTCACGCGTATTTGAGCAGCATCTTTATAATCGTGGATTAGCCTATAAAGTATATGGTGGCTTACGCTTTTTTGATCGTCAGGAAATTAAACGCATTTTAGCTTACTTGCGGCTAATAATTAACCCACACGATAATGAAGCTTTTTTACGGGTGGTGAATTTTCCGGCGCGTGGCATTGGTCCTAAAGCTATTGAGAATATCCAAGAGTTAGCTAGCTTAAATCAAGTATCTCTATTTGATGCGGTTGAACTACTTGGTGGTAAGGGGAGGATTACTGCGAGTAAATTTACCGATTTAATTCGCTTGATGCAAATCGAAAGTAAAGTACTAAATTTAGCAGAAACAATTAGTTATGTGATTGAAGTGAGCGGGATTCGCGAACACTTTGAAAATGATCGCAAAGAGGGTGAAGAGCGCCTTGAGAATTTGAACGAATTGGTAACTGCGGTAACGGGCTTTGTCGCTGAAGACAATACCAATCCTCTGGTTGAGTTCTTAGCCCATGCGGTCCTTGAATCAGTGGATAATCAGGCACAAAATTTTGAATCAGCGGTGCAATTAATGACGGTGCACTCAGCAAAAGGGTTGGAATTCAAAGTCGTTTTTGTGGTTGGCTTGGAAGATGGTTTGTTTCCACATGATAATTCGCTGCAAAATGCACGAGACATTGAAGAAGAGCGGCGCTTAATGTATGTCGCAGTAACCCGTGCGCGTGAAAAATTATATCTGCTAAGAGCGTGTAGCCGCTTACTATGGGGTAAACGTTTATCGGCGCCAATTTCGCGCTTTGTCAATGAAATTCCTGAAGAGTTAATTTTGAATATTTCCGGGGTAAGTAAGATTGGCTATAGTCAGTTAAGTGAATATGCAGCTCCAAGTGATTATAGTTTTAACTCGATGCGTAATTTAGATAGTCAGATTGATAACCCAGAGAGTAAAACCTCTCGGATTGCATTGAAAGATAAAGACGTAACAGTGAAAATTGGCGATATGATCCGTCATGCTAAGTTTGGCAACGGTAAAATATTGCGCTTAAATGCCGATGGTAAAAAAATGACCGCTGAAATTTTCTTTATCGGCATTGGTAAAAAAACATTAGATCTTAATATTGCAAACATTGATAAGGTATAAAGGTAAAGATGAATCAACAACAAATTTTTAATCAAGCATTACAATATATTCCTGGAGGGGTTAATTCTCCGGTGCGTTCGTTTAACTCGGTAGGGGGCACACCATTTTTCACAGCACGTGCCAAGGATTGCTATCTTTTTGATAGCGATGGGAAACAATATGTTGATTATGTTTGTTCATGGGGTGCAAATATTGTTGGGCATGCTAATGATGAAGTTATTGAACGTGTAACAGCAGCCTTACACAATGGTTTTTCGTATGGCACACCGACTGAACTCGAGGTCGAATTTGCCAAACAAATTACACAGTTATTACCAAGTATCGAAAAATTTCGTTTAGTAAGCTCTGGTACGGAAGCTGTAATGTCCGCAATTCGTCTGGCGCGTGGCTATACCAATAAAAAATATATTATTAAATTTAACGGCTGCTATCATGGGCATAGTGATTGCTTATTGATTAAAGCCGGTTCAGGCTTACAAACCTTTGCTAATCCAAGTAGTGCCGGAATCCCTGAAGAAGCGGTGCGCCACACTTTAGTTTTGGAATACAATGACGTAGCTGGGTTAAATGAAGCGTTTAAATTATATCCAGATCAAATTGCGGCGGTTATCGTTGAACCTTTTGCTGGTAATATGAATCTGGTACGACCTAGCACAGAGTTTATGGCCACTATGCGTAGCTTATGTAGCTCTCATGCTAGCGTGTTAATCTTTGATGAAGTTATGACGGGATTTAGAGTTGGTTTGGGTTGTGCACAAGAAATATTAGGAATTAAACCGGATTTAACCACTCTGGGCAAAGTTATTGGTGGAGGAATGCCACTAGCTGGTTTTGGTGGTAAACGTGAAATTATGGATGCATTAGCTCCTATAGGTAGTGTTTATCAGGCTGGCACATTATCCGGTAACCCGATTGCAGTCACTGCAGGGCTGGCAAATTTAGAAATTATTCAGGGTAATAGTTTTTATGATGAGTTAAGTACAAATACTCGTGAATTAGTAAACAATTTGAATCTTTTGGCGCGTGAGGCTGGGATTGAATTTTGTAGTGATAGTGTTGGTGGCATGTTTGGTTTTTATTTTAGTGCAGAAATACCTCGAAGTTTTGAAGAGGTCAAAGCAGCTAATCAGGAACGTTTTAAACGCTTCTTTCATTTGATGTTGGCTGATGGTGTATTTTTAGCTCCGAGTATGTTTGAAGCTGGGTTTGTCTGTATCAAGCACGATGCGCAGGCCTTAGAGCAAACCTTGGTCAGTGCTAAACGAGCTTTTGCTGCTTTAATCTAAGTTGCATGTTTCAATTAAAATCAGCGAGTGAACTAATTGTCGAGATTTATGTGCAGCCTGGCGCAAAAGTCAGTCAGATTGTTGGGTGTCACGGTGAACGACTAAAAATCAAAATTAGTTCGCCTCCGGTTGATGGTAAAGCTAATCAGGAAGTGTTAGCGTTCTTTGCCAAGTTTTTTAGCGTTACTAAAGCCAATGTAGAGCTAGTCGCTGGTGAAAAGTCTCGTAATAAGCGAGTGCTGATTAGGGGCGATGGACAATATTTTATAGATAAATTGAAAGAGTTAATTAAATGAGTAAACTTGAAACTAAAATTGTATTAAATAAGCCGAATGAAAAACCAATTGGAGCAGTGATCTGGCTGCATGGTCTTGGTGCAGATTATAATGATTTTGTGCCCGTAGTTAATGAGCTTCAATTACCAATTGGTCTAAAGTTTGTGTTTCCTAATGCGCCAGTTATTCCGGTAACGATTAATAATGGCTATAAAATGCGAGCATGGTACGATATTCTTGATTTTAGCGATTTACACCGTGAAGTTGATAGTGATGGAATTATTGGCAGTGTTCGCCAAATAAATGAATTAATTGAAGAACTGATAGCAGAGGGGTTTACTTCGGAACAAATTATTATTGCAGGATTTTCACAAGGTGGAGTAATTAGTTATTATAGCGCATTAACTAGTAATTATAAATTGGGTGGGTTAATGGTATTATCCAGCTATTTACCAGATATTTCCCTGCTGGATGCAGCACAAATCCAACATAAGTCATCATTGCCTATTTTAGTTTGTCATGGGGCAAATGACCCGGTAGTAAATATTAAAATGGCACATATTGCAACAAAGCATTTGCAGCAATTTAACCTAAAATATGAGTGGCACGAGTATCCGATGGAGCATAGTATATGTTATGAAGAGATTGTTGCAATTCAACAGTGGTTGTTACAAATTTTTGCCAAATAGGATTGCTAAAAAATACACTGCTTGTGTATAATATTGTGAGCTATTTTTGATTGATTTAGAGGGTATGATGATTAAATTTAATTCATTATTACTAGCATTAGTAATTAGTGGTACTAGCTGTTTATTATTTGCTGATGATTCGGGTACAGTTCCTGGCTATGTTTATACTCCGGCATCAGGAGATAGTGTGGTAAAAACCGCATATGGTCAGTGCTTACATAATGCATATTGGCAGCCCGCATATGGCTTAGATCAATGCGGGGAAGCGCCAAAAGTAACAACCAAAAAATATGTAACAAGAGTAATGTTTAGTGAATCTGGTGTTAATTTGTTTGCCTTTGATTCAGCTGACTTATCTGCTGCAGGAAAGAAAGAGTTAGCTGGTTTGGTGAGTCATGCTAGAGGTGAGGGCGAGCTTGAAACTTTAACTAAAGTTATTGTGACTGGTCATACTGATAAGATAGGTACTGAAGAAGAAAATCAGGATTTATCTGTGGCGCGCGCTGCTAGTGTCAAAGATTTTTTAGTTAGCTTAGGCATTCCTAGTGGTAAAATAACGGCAACAGGTATGGGATACCAAAATTCTTTAGTTTCAGATGCTTGCTTTAAACGTTACAATATAAGTAATGAAGCAATAAATAAAGCTGCTGCTGTTGCTGAGAATGCGGCGACGCCAGCAGAAGCTAAGCGTTTAAATGACGCCTTTAATAATAAGTATGCAGGCTTAATTAAGTGTACTTCTGCGGATCGTCGCGTCGAAATAGTTGTGGAACAAACTGAAACTGAGGCCGTAACTGAGTAATAAAGAATATTCAGATTTTCAACTTCCCACACAGAGCGTGTGGGATTTTTATTTGTGAATGAGTATATGTATCGAATTCAATTGAGTACAAAGCCTAAAGAGAGAGAACAGAAAATAATTGCAACCATTGGTAAATTTGATGGTTTACATTTGGGGCATACCGAACTTTTGGGACAGCTAAGTCAGCAAGCCAGACTAAATAAATCATGGCGAATGTTAATTACTTTTGATGTTTTACCACATGAGTATTTTGCCGATAAAAATGGTGTGCTTCGTGCTTCACGTATCGGTTTGTTGCGGGATAAAATTGCTATTCTTCAGCAAAGTGGTTTGGTTGATGAAGTGGTGATTTTACATTTTAGCGAGCATATGGCAAAGCTTAAAGCGCAAGATTTTATTGACGAAATTTTACGTAACAAGTTAGAGATTAGCGAAATGATAGTCGGACATGATTTTCGTTTTGGTTATATGGCTAAGGGAACTATTAGTGATTTAAGCAGTAGCGGAATTAAGACTAGCGAATTTGCTGAGTTGAAGCACAATAAGATGCGTGTATCGAGTTCTTTGATTCGTAAATTAGCTTCGGAGCAAAAGATTGATTTAATTAGAAGCTATTTAGGTCGCAATATTCGCTATACGTCGCGAATTGTCAAAGGTAACCAGTTGGCACGGAAGTGGAATTTTCCGACAATAAATCTTAATTTGTATAAAATTTGTCCAGTACTTTGGGGAATCTACACGTCTTATGTTTATATTGAAGGTAAGCGTTATTTAGGCGTAACAAATATTGGCAAAAACCCAACGGTTAGTGAAGGTAAGGTCTATAAGATTGAAACCCATTTATTGGATGTTGATTTAGACTTGTATGGTAAAATTGCCACCGTTGAAATTTTACACTATTTACGCCCAGAACTGAAATTTGAGGCATTAGAACCGTTATTTAAACAGATGTATAAAGATTTAGATGATGCCCGCGACTTTTTCGCCCGGCTTGACAACAAGGAATAAATTAGATGGATTATAAAAATACAGTTAACTTATTAGATACCCCATTTCCAATGCGCGGTGATTTGGCCAAGCGCGAACCTGCGATGCTGGATAAATGGAATCAGCAACAACGCTATCAAAAATTACGTCAGGTATGCAGTGGACGCGATAAGTTTATTTTGCATGATGGACCTCCCTATGCCAATGGGCAATTACATATTGGACATGCTTCCAACAAAATCTTAAAAGATATTATCATTCGTAGTAAAACTTTGGCTGGGTTTGATGCGCCGTATGTACCGGGCTGGGATTGCCATGGTTTGCCAATTGAACTGAATATTGAAAAACAATTTGGCAAAAACCTTGAGCCGCTGGAGTTTCGCAATAAATGCCGCGAATATGCCAATGCTCAGATTGAGCAACAGAAAGTTGATTTTATTCGCCTTGGGGTTCTAGGTGAGTGGAATAATCCATATAAAACCATGGACTTTAGCACTGAAGCCGGAATTGTGCGTGCTTTAGGCGAGATTTATAAACAAGGTTATTTGTATAGCGGTGTAAAACCGGTGCATTGGTGTATTGATTGTGGTTCTGCACTTGCTGAAGCTGAAGTTGAGTATTACGATAAAGTTTCACCAGCAATTGATGTTGCATTTAAAGCGGTTGACTCAGCTGCGGTTGCGAATGTGTTTGGTGTCACGCTTCCTGAGAATAAAGCTATTTTTGCGGTAATTTGGACTACTACTCCGTGGACATTACCGGCTAATCAGGCGATTTGTGCCGGACCTGAAGTTGAGTACGCTTTAGTTCAAACTGACTGTGATTATGTGCTGGTGGCTAAAAATTTAGTTGAAGAAGCACTTAAGCGTTATTCTTTTATTACTGAATCTAAAGTCGTTGCAACTGTTACTGGTGATAAGTTAGAACTATTAAAATTTGAACATCCATTTTATAATCGTCAAGTTCCATTGATCTTGGGTGATCACGCAACTGATGATGCGGGGACAGGTTTGGTACATACCGCACCAGCGCATGGTATGGATGATTATCATGTCGGTTTAAAATATAATTTGGATTTACATAATCCAGTTGGTAATGATGGCTGCTATATCAGTACTACCGAGTTATTTGCTGGTATGAATGTTTTTGATGCGAATGCTAAGGTAGTTGAGGTATTAACTGAAAAACAGCGTTTAATGAATAAAGCGGATATTACCCATAGCTACCCGTGCTGCTGGCGTCATAAAACCAAAATTATTTTCCGTACTACCGGACAATGGTTTATCGGAATGGACAAAGTGGGCGTAACTGGCAAGACTTTGCGTGAACAAGCCGAAGTGGCAGTGGATGCTACTGAGTTTTATCCAGCCTGGGGACGTGCGCGTCTGGAAGCGATGATTAAGAATCGCCCGGATTGGTGTGTCTCGCGCCAACGCCAATGGGGTAGCCCAATGACATTCTTTGTCCATAAAGAAACCGGTGAATTACATCCAGAAAGTTATGAGATTTTACAAGCTGTAGCGCAAAAAATTGAAGTTAGCGGGATTGATGCGTGGTTTGGGCTAAGTGCCACCGATTTGCCTGAGTTTGATTTGACTGATTATGTAAAATTAAAAGATACTTTGGATGTTTGGTTTGATTCTGGTACCACTCATTTAACGGTGCTAAACCAACGCACAGCTTTACAATGGCCAGCCGATTTATATTTGGAAGGTTCGGATCAACATCGTGGTTGGTTCCAGTCATCATTGTTGACAGGCTGTGCAGTGCGTGGTCGCGCGCCATACAAACAGTTACTGACTCATGGTTTCTTGGTTGATGGTGATGGCTATAAAATGTCTAAATCCAAAGGAAATATTATTTCGATTCCAGATGGCGTGAAGAAATATGGTGCAGATATTCTACGTTTATGGGTAGCCAGTACCGATTACTCGGGTGATATTGCGTTCTCGGATGAAATTATGAAACGGATTACTGATTCATATCGCCGGATTAGAAATACCTTGCGCTTCTTGCTGGCTAATTTGAATGATTTTGATGCGGCTAAAGATAGTGTTGCGCTGAGTGAAATGGTTGAAGTTGATCGTTATGCTTTAGCTTATGCTACACAATTACAGGATAAACTGACTAATCAAACTAGCGGATTGTATTCGAGCTATCAATTCCATTTGATCGTGCAAGAACTAGTAACTTACTGTTCTGAAGAGTTGGGTGGATTCTACCTGGATGTTTTAAAAGATCGTCTATATACTTCTAAAGCTAATGGTCATGCACGGCGCTCTGCACAAACTGCGCTCTACCATATTACTCGTGCGCTGCTGGGGATGTTATCGCCAATTTTAGCCTTCACCAGTGATGAGGCATGGGAAGTATTGGTTGATGATGCGAGTGATTCAACCTTGTACCATGTTCATCATCAACTTCCACAAGCAGACAACGCTAGTGAGTTGCTTGCGAAGTGGTCTAAGATTCAAGAGTTTAGGATTTCAGTTCTGAAAGAACTGGAAAATAAACGTACTGCAGGTTCGATCGGTGCTTCGCTACAGGCTGAGCTGGTGATTAATGCGGATGCCGAACTTTATACATTGCTAAATTCAGTTGGCGCAGATTTAAAATTTGCTTATATGGTCTCTAAAATTACTTTAGTTGCAGCAGCTACGACTAGTGTTGAGGTACTTGTAAGTGACCAACAAAAATGTGAGCGTTGCTGGCATTATACCGCAGATGTTGGTAGTAACTCAGAGCATCCAACGATATGTGCGCGCTGTGTAGAAAATGTAGTTGGTAGCGGTGAAATCCGCCATAACGCTTAATTACAAAAAGGTAACATTATACAAATGAAAAAAATATCAACTTCGTGCAGAATAGGTTTACTTGGTATCAGTCTTATTGTGATTATTCTGGATCAAATCAGTAAGCATTTTGCGCGTAGCTCGTTAGAGCTATATCTGCCTAAAGCATTTTTGCCTTCATGGAATTGGACTTTAATGTACAACGAGGGTGCTGCTTTTAGCTTTTTAGGCAATCAAGGTGGCTGGCAAAAAATCATGTTTGCTGGTTTTGCAATTGTGGTATCTGCGGCATTGATCTACTATATTATGCGTAAATCTTACCAAATGATAGCTGGTGTTGCCTTTAGTTTTATTTTAGGTGGTGCATTAGGCAATCTGATTGACCGAATCATGGCTGGTAAAGTTACTGACTTTATTGACTGGTATGTTGGCACTCATCATTGGCCGGCATTTAATCTAGCGGATAGTTTTATCTGTGTTGGAGTTACCTTGTTGGTAATTGAAAGTTTATTTTTTACTAAAAAATAAGGCAATAAATGAAAAAGATTATTTTAGCCAACCCGCGCGGCTTTTGCGCTGGTGTAGATCGGGCGATTACAATTGTTGAAACCTCATTGGCAAAATATGGTGCGCCAGTTTATGTCCGTCATGAAGTAGTGCATAATAAATATGTTGTAGATGGTTTGCAAGAACGCGGTGCAATTTTTATTGAAGAGATTAAGGATGTTCCCGAGGGGAGCATTTTAATTTATTCAGCACATGGGGTTCCTTTGTCAGTGCGTGAAGAAGCGATGGCAAAAAATTTAACCATGATTTTTGATGCAACTTGTCCGCTGGTAAGTAAAGTTCATGTTGAAATTAAGAATTTGCATAAGCAAAACTATACGATTATTATGATTGGACATCGGGGGCATCCTGAAGTTGAAGGTACGATGGGTCAGGTTAAAGATCATATTCATCTGGTTGAATCAGAAGCTGATGTTGAAACCTTGCCATTAGACCGCGATATTGAAAAAATTGCCGTAGTTACCCAAACTACTTTATCAGTCGATGAAACCAAATCAATCATCGCTCGATTAAAAGAAACTTTTCCTAATTTGCGCTTACCTAAAAATGAAGATATTTGCTATGCCACGCAAAATCGTCAGGATGCGGTCAAAGAAATGGCGAAAAGTTGTGATGCAGTATTGGTAATTGGTAGTAAAAATAGTTCCAACTCTAATCGCTTGAAAGAGCTGGCAGAGAATTTGGGTGTAAAATCCTATTTGATTGATTTTGACTATGAAATAAAAAGTGAATGGCTGGATCAGGTGATGAATGTTGGTGTTACTGCTGGAGCTTCCGCACCAGAGGTTTTGGTTGAGGGTGTAATTAAGCGCTTGCAACAAGAAGGGTTTAATACTACTGAAACCCTAAATGTAGTTGAAGAGCATATGACTTTTGCTCTTCCTAGTGAATTAAGATAATAAACGCGATATGTTTTTATAGCAAGTACTGGAATGTGATCGTATATCACCACTTAGGCGACTATTTAAACGAATGAGACTAATATGGAAAAAATAAAACACAACGATATTAAATTTATTTTTAAGAATATCGGAGCAATTGAATATGCCGAAGTTCCACTGAATGATTTAACTATGATCGTGGGTAAAAATAGCACGTCAAAAACCTATCTGACATATATCATCTGGGGGTTTTTGGATTTTATTTATGAGGATAATTCACTTCCTACTGATTTAATTAGAAGCATTATGTTTAATGGTAATGCATTAAAGCAAGAAGTTGATTTAAAGGATATTGAATCGAATTTAATATCTACATTCATACTTTTGTCCGAAGCTCTATATACTAAACAGCGAGTTTATGAAGTGTTGGCAATTGATGATATAAAACGCTTGGAAAAATTTCAATTCAATGTGAAGGTAGATAATCTTGAACTTAATCACAATATAAAAGTTGATGACTTTGATGTTAATCAAGTAAAAGTTGTTCCCAGTATTGGAAATGGTATTTTATCATTTAGTCTAATAAAACCAAGTGATTACCAAGTGAACGATAATGATCTACAGTTGATAGCTAGTAATTTATTAATGCGTGTTCTGCGTCCATTTATCAAACAAATTTTTCCGCGTCCATTCATTATAACTTCAGAACGCACGGGAATTGGTATTTTTCGCAAAGAAGTAGATGGCTATCGCTCTAGTTTTGCTGAGTCTTTAGCTAGAGATTCTACTACTAAAAAATATAATATGCTTGATAAAAATGTATTGAATAATATCGTTGATCGGGCAATAAATTCAATCGCTCGCTACCCGCAGCCAATATCCGATAATATTAGTGTGTCCAGAGATTTGTTTGATATAACTACTAAAACTGATTTTGCTATTCCAGCTAAAAAATATATTAAAGATAATTTAACACATGGTGAGTTTGTATTTAATAAATCATTAAACGAAGTATTTTACAATCAAATAATAGGTAGTGCCAAAGTGTCGTTACCTTATTATCTAGCTTCGTCAAGTGTTAAATCACATTTACTTTTAGATAGCTATATTAATTATATCGCACAAACAGGACAGATATTAATCATTGATGAGCCAGAATTGAATTTACACCCTGATAATCTGCGTCATATGGCAAGACTTTTGGCAATGTTGGTAAATAATGGCGTAAAATTGTTATTCACTACTCATAGTGATTATATTATTAAAGAACTAAATAATCTAATAATGCTCGAAAGTTTACCAGAAGATGCACGTAATTATGCAATTAAACAAATCAAAAAAGAAACTAAAACTGCATATCAGCCAGAAATGTTTTTAGCTAAAGATAAACTAACTTGTGTTATTGCTAAACAAGATGAAAAACTTGGTCGTGTAAAAACTGAAATCGCACCAATTAATGAGTTTGGCATTGATGTAGACATAATTGATCGTGAAATTAATGATATTGGCGAAACTAGTGATATACTATCAGAGCTTGTTAATGTAAACCATCGATCGATAGGCGAGTAGCAGATGTTTTCTACTTATTCATTAGATGATTTGCTCGATGATAGTTTTAAGCTGTCTTTGGCTGTGGATAATCAGTTTATTCAAGAATGTAAACTGATTGAGTCATCACCAGATACTAAGAATCCTGAATTAAATGTTCTGATTAATGATATGGCTTGTAAGATGGTTGTGTTTACAGCTGATAAACGACGATTATCAAATAATCAAGAAGATAATATCTTACGGTATTTTAATAATGGTATATCTGATCTTACAAAAATTCCTGACTATATTGTGTTTATAGAAGAATGTAATATTGTTGACGCTATTATTATAGAGATGAAATCTGAAACGTATGAAAAAAGTGACGTTACAGCTAAGTTTAAAAATGGCAAAATTATTGCTCACTATTTGGCAAGTATCACTGATAGAATATTAAATCCACCCAAATTATTATTGTCATTACCACCAACTAAAAAATCACCTGTAAATAAGGAAAGCCAAGAAAAATTTCGTCCCGATACTAGTAATGGTTGGTATACTATCAAAAGTAAGAGGTTTAACGCATTAGATTTATTGGCATTGCAACCATGAATAATAACTTTATCAAACACATTATGCTAGAAAATTATAAATCAATTAAAAAGCTTGATTTAGAATTAAAATCGCTGAACGTGCTTATCGGTAGTAATGGTGCTGGTAAAAGTAATTTCATTAGTTTTTTTAATTTTTTACAAAATATAATTAAAGAAAACTTACGTGGATATGTATTGGATAAGGGTGGTTGCGAGACATTTTTGTATTATGGTACTAAGATATCAAGGTCTATAAGTGCAAAGATTATTTTTATAATTAAAGATGTAGAATATAGTATAGATAATTGTCTTGAGTATGGCTTTAAGTTAATGCCAACCAATAATAATAGCTTTCGCTTTGATTCTGAGGTTATTGAAAGTAACTTATTACCTGATGAGATAAGTCGGCTGGATTTAGATAATAAAAGCTATGAATCTGAGCTATCCAATTCCTTTATTGGTAGTGATACAAATGTTACTGATATAGATTTGGCTATTAGTGATATATTTTATTCAGATGTGCCAAATATTCAAGTTTTTCATTTTCATGACACCAGCGATACATCGCCGTTAAAAGCAACAGTTGCAAATAATGATAATTTATTCCTCCGTGCTGATGGGCAAAATTTAGCCTGCATGATTAAACTAATTTATGATAAATACCCAGAATATTATCGGGTGATCATAGATACGATTCGTAATATCGTGCCAGATTTTCATGATTTCGTTATTCGCCACAATAGCGAGTTTGTAAGTTTAGAATGGTTTAATAAAAACAATGTTGATATCCCGTGGAAAGCGCATTATTTATCGGATGGTTCATTACGCTTTATCGCGCTAGCAGTATTGTTGTTAATGCCTAGTGAGCTACAACCACCAGTTATTATTATTGATGAGCCAGAAATTGGGTTGCACCCCACTGCATTAAATGTTTTATCTGGATTAATTAAGCGCGCGTCTTCAGAGCGTCAGGTAATCATTAGTACTCAATCGGCAACATTGCTCAGTCAATTTGAGCCAGATGATGTGATTGTCGTCGATAAAAAAGACAAATATAGCGAATTTAAGCGCCTGAGTAATCATGATTTGGCAAAATGGTTAGAAAGTTACACACTTGGTGAATTATGGGAAACCAATGTTATTGGTGGCAGACCGTGATTAACTTGTGCTTCGTTGTCGAGGGATATGCTGAAGAAAATTTTGTTAATCATAAATTAAGTGTATATCTGCAAAGTAAAGTAAGTAAGACGCTAAATATTGATGTACAAAATTTAAAAGGCGGTATTTTGTATAGTGAGCTAATTGATAGGCTGAGAAATATAGCTCCGCAATACAATATTATTACGACACTAATTGACTTAGTTGGTCTTGGTGCTGCTAAACTAGATAATTATAGCGCAATTATGGCAAGCCGTAACATATCATCACAAGATAAGTCCTTACAGGTTCAACAGTTAATTGCAGATGCTGTAAGTTGTAGCAATGTAATTCCTTACGTTCAACCACATGAGTTTGAAGCATTATGCTTTGCAGATATTGAAGCATTAGCGCAAAGTGATCCATTGTTGGCTAAAAATAAAATTAGAATTGAGCAAATTTTGCAGAGTTATGCCTCAAATCCAGAAAATATAAATACAACACCAAGCAAATATCCGGCAAAACAGCTTGAAAAATTTGCTTATACCAAAGGAGCAAGTAATTTTGCTTTGTATTGTGATGTAGATAAAATTAAAGCTAAATGTCCACATTTTAATAGGTGGATTAACCAGTTGTCAGAGACATTGTCATTGTTATAGGAACACAAATATGTTTGAAAATTTATCATCGAGACTCTCAACAGTAGTTAAAACTTTATCGGGTAATTCACGCCTGAGCGAAAGTAATATTGCCGATGCTTTACGTGAAATTCGGATTGCTTTACTTGAGGCCGATGTTGCACTCCCAGTAGTTAAGCAATTTATTGCTGATGTTAAAGAAGAAGCGCTTGGTGAAAAGGTTGTTGGTAGCCTTACTCCAGGTCAGGCATTAATTGATGTGGTTAATAAAAAACTAACCTCGCTGATGGGAGAATTTAATAACCAGCTGGATTTAAGTGCGGTGCCACCAGCAGTAATTTTGATGGCCGGTTTACAGGGGGCGGGTAAAACTACTACAGTGGGTAAACTTGCCAAACGCTTAAAAGATAATGACAAGAAAAAAGTATTGGTAGTTAGTGCCGATGTCTATCGCCCGGCAGCGATTGAGCAGCTAAAAACATTAGCTAAAAGCTTAGATGTAGAGTGTTTCCCTTCAACTGAACAGCAGCAACCTAAAGAAATCGCGTTAAGTGCGCTGGATTATGCGCGAAAACATTATTTTGATGTTCTGATCGTCGATACCGCAGGGCGCTTGAGCGTTGATGAATTCATGATGAATGAGATTAAAGATTTACACAAATCACTTAATCCAGTTGAAACTTTATTTGTAGTTGATGCGATGCTTGGGCAAGATGCAGTAAATACTGCTAAAGCGTTTAATGATGCATTGGCATTAACCGGGGTAATTCTGACCAAAATGGACGGCGATGCGCGTGGTGGTGCAGCATTGTCAATCAGGAATATTACTGGTAAGCCGATTAAATTTATCGGGGTATCTGAGAAAATTAATGGTTTAGAACCTTTTTATCCGGATCGGATGGCGTCACGAATTTTGGGGATGGGTGATATCCTTTCATTGATTGATGAAGTTAAGGGTAACGTTGACGAAGCTGAAGCTAAAAAGCTTATGGATAAAGTTAAAAAGGGTAAAGGGTTTGACCTCAATGACTTTAAAATGCAATTTGAGCAAATGAATAATATGGGTGGTATGAGTAAGATATTGGATAAATTGCCCGGTAATATTGCGGAAAAAGCGCCACAGATTATTAATGATAAAATGATCAGTAAAAATGTTGCAATTATTGATTCTATGACCAAACTAGAACGGCAAAAACCAGAGTTATTAAAAGCCTCGCGTAAGCGCCGGATTGCGTTAGGGAGCGGTACTTCGGTACAAGAAGTTAATCAGTTATTAAAACAATATGAACAAATCAGTGGCATGATGAAAAAATTTAGCGGTGGTGGCGGTATGATGAAAATGATGAAAAATTTCAAACATCTAATGCCAAAAATGTAAGTTATTATTTCTGATAAAGTTATGTTTAATTGGATACTTATAGCTATTAAAAAATTATGATGAAATCCCCATTTGTATTTAACAGTGTATATGTTAAAATAAAAGCTGTAAGGTTTTAGTATTAACTGTATTTAATAAATGGTAAATAACGTTTAAATGAAAAAATTATTATTACTCTTTATGTGCTATGCTGTAAATTGTTTTGCTATTGAATCAGGAGTTAGCACTACTATTACAGCAACTAATCAGGGCGAGTCTGGTAAGGTAGTTGCTATTTCTAACTTTGCTATTGATAAATATATGGGCAAATGGTTTGAGATTGCCAGATTGCCTGCTTATTTTGAAAAGCGTTGCGTCGCACCGATAACTCTAGAATATGCTCATGGTGGTGATGAAATACAAATTACAAGTAGTTGTGCTACCGTTTCTGGTGATATTTCAATGCGTAGTGGCGTTGCCTATTTATCTGAAAGTAATCTTAATGGTGATGGTCGATTGATTGTAACTTCGTTCCCAACTTGGTTACGTTGGACTCATCTTGGACGGAGTGATTATTGGGTGATTTATGCCGATTCTTCCTATACAATGGTAGCAAGTCCGGATACAAAATATTTATGGATTTACTCGCGTGAAGAAACACCAGCTCTTGAAGATATTCAAAGATTAATTGTAATTGCAGCTCAACAAGGATTTGATATAAGTAAATTAATTTTTAATTATCCGTCTTATTATGCTAAATAAGCATACCTTTAAATTTATTGCGAACTAATGCGCCCACCTGTCTTTTTATTATAAGGTTATTCCATGGATATTACTGAATTATTGACTTTTGGTGTCGCGAATAAGGCCTCGGACATGCATCTATCTAGTGGATTGCCTCCGATGCTTCGGGTTAATGGTGAAATCCGTAAAGTTAATCTTCCTCCACTAGATTCGACCGAAGTAAAAAATATGGTGTACGATATCATGAATGATAACACCCGTAAAGTATTTGAGCAAAATATGGAGGTTGATTTCGCGTTTGAGATTCCGAATGTCTCGCGTTTTCGTGCTAATGTTTTTATGCAAACTCGAGGAGTTGGTGCTGTATTTAGAAGTATTCCATCCAAAATATTATCGCTGGAAAAACTTAATGCGCCTAATATTTTCAAAGAAATTGCGTCCTATACCAAGGGTATTGTTCTCGTAACAGGTCCGACAGGTTCTGGTAAATCGACGACATTGGCAGCGATGGTTGATTATATTAATGAAACTGATTATCAGCATATACTAACTGTTGAAGATCCGGTGGAGTTTGTTCATGTCAGTAAGCGTAGCCTAATTAACCAACGTGAGTTAAATACGCATACCAAAAGTTTTGCTAATGCGCTAAAATCAGCACTGCGTGAAGATCCTGATTGTGTTTTAGTGGGTGAGATGCGTGACTTGGAAACAATTCGTCTGGCACTAACTGCCGCGGAAACCGGACATTTGGTTTTTGGTACTTTGCATACTTCATCAGCGGCAAAAACAATTGATCGGGTTATTGATGTTTTTCCTGCTGCCGAAAAAGACATGGTACGGGTGATGTTATCCGAGAGTTTGCGTGCGGTAATTTCACAGTTGCTTATTAAGAAAAAAGATGACTCAGGGCGTGTAGCAGTGCATGAGATTATGTTGGTTAATTCGGCGATTAAAAATCTGATTCGTGAAAATAAGGTTTCTCAGATTAATTCAGCCCTGCAAACCGGGCAGCAATATGGCATGCAAACCATGGATCAGGCATTGATAAAAGCGGTTAAAAGCGGAGATATTTCTGCTGAAGCTGCTTCGGTATATGCGGTACAAAAAGAATTATTTTTTGATCTATAGAGAGGTTGTGGCTGATGGCTATTGAAGTTAATATGATTCGTGAGGCTGCAAGCGCCAAACTCTTTATGGGATATTTGCTAAAACAAGCATTGTTAATTGGAGCAGATGATACTTTTATCATAACTGGTTTCGCCCCTTCTTTTAAAATTGATGGAAAAATGACACCTCAATTTAATGAGAAATTATCACCAGAACAGTCTAATTTATTAGTTTATTCAATTATGAACGATGCACAACGTAAACAGTATGATGCTGAAAAAGAGCTAAATTTTGCAATTGCAGTTGAAGGCGGACGTTTTCGGGTTAATGCCTACCGTGAGCAAAATAAACTGGCAATGGTTTTGCGTAAAATCAATACTAAAGTGCCAACGCTGGACGATTTAAAAGTTCCACCAGTTTTGGCTGAGTTATCTATGGAACGCAAGGGTTTGATTTTAGTGATTGGACAAACAGGCTCTGGTAAATCAACAACTTTAGCGGCAATGATTGATCATCGTAATAAAAATTCTTATGGACATATTTTATCGATTGAAGATCCGGTCGAGTTTGTTCATCAACATCAAAATTGTATTGTGTCCCAGCGCGAGGTTGTCGTTGATACCGAATGTTGGCACAACGCGATAAAATCCGCGCTCCGTCAAGCGCCAAATGTAGTTTTAATCGGTGAGATTCGTGATGCGGAAGCAATGGAGTATGCTTTACAGTTTGCGGAAACCGGGCACTTGTGTGTAGCAACTATTCATGCGACCAACTGTATGCAAAGTATTGAGCGGGTGGTAAATTTATTTCCTTCTGAGAAACAACATCAAGTCTATATAAATTTAGCGCTTAATCTAAAAGCGATAATCGGACAACGTTTGATTCCGCTGGAGGCAGGCAAGGGTAGAGCTGCGGCTATTGAAGTGATGTTAAATAGTTCTACTGTTGCGGATTATATTTTCAAACAAACCATTGATCCGATTCGTGAAGTAATGATTAAATCGCGTGAGCAGGGGATGCAAACTTTTGATCAGTCGCTATTTGAGCTTTATGAAGCTGGTAAAATTAGTTATGAAGAAGCACTTAAAAATGCAGATAGTTTGAATGATATAAAAATGCGGATTAAATTGGATAGTAAACGAGCATCTGCTGAAGGTGTTGGCGCTAAGAATGAAGATGCAGTTCCATTAAGAATAATTTAAAAACTGATTTAGTAATTTATACTTTACCTTTTATTTGATAATAAAAAGAAAGAAAATATATGTTAGTTCATGAAGCTTTGGCAGCTCGCCAATCGGTGCGTAAATTTTTGGATAAGATACCAGCATATGACGATATTGTCAAAATTCTGGAGTATGCTAAGCGTTCTCCATCGGGAACCAATACTCAGCCATGGCAAGTTGCGGTAGTTAGCGGTGCAACTAAAGCTGCATTGGACCAAAAATTAGTTGAAGCATTTTGTTCGGGTCAAGAGAAAAACCTTGATTACAATTATTATCCCGCCAAGCTACCGCGTGACATGCAGCTAAGGCGCGTTGCTTGTGGTATGCAAATGTATCAAACTTTAGGTATAACCCGTCAGGATACAGACAAGAGACTGCGACAGTGGGAGCAAAATTATAGTGCTTTTGGTGCTCCGGTAGTTTTATTTTTCTTTACTAATAAAATGCTGGAAAAAGGCTCTTATTTGGATTGTGGGATGTTTTTACAATCAGTAATGTTGATGGCGGCGGAGCTAGGCTTGGCAACCTGTGCGCAAGCAGCCCTGGCGGAATATCCGGCAATTGTTAAAGAACATCTTGGCTACTCTGAAGAAGATGATATTTTATTGTGCGGTATGGCGTTGGGTTATGAGGATAAAACTGCGCTGATTAATAGTTATCGTACGGAACGCGAGGAGCTGGAAGTTTTCACAAAATTTTTTGATTAAAGAGTAAGCATTATGATGTTAGTTATGGAAATTATTGGTGGGTTTATCTTTTTTGGTATCTTAAGCTTTTTGAGTTTGATTATTCTACCTAGTCTGTTCGGTTGCTTTGGATTTATTTTGTTTTGGGTGGTTTTACTAAGTCTGATTATCTTTTTTAGTATCAATATCGGTTGGTTTTTACTCTTTGCGGTAATTATCTATGCCGCTTTATTAATACGGAAGTATTCTCGCTATAAGAGTTTACCTGATTATGATAGTTACTTATTAAATAATCCTAATGCATATCATGATGGTAAAGCGTCATGCAATGTGTGTGGTTCTGAGCATCTTATTCATAGCGGATTATATGGAAATCAATCTAAGTCTCGCTATTATGTTTGCTTAAAGTGTAAAAGCTGGTTATATAAATTTAAAGTGATTTAAACAATGGTTAGACAATTATTATTAGATACGGAAACTACGGGGTTTGAACCTGGTGAAGGTCATCGGATTATTGAATTTGCTGCTTTGGAAATGATTGATCGTGAGTTAACTGGTAAATCCTTGCATCTTTACTTTAACCCTGAACGAGATATTCCCCAAGAGGCAACTAATGTTCACGGCATCAAACTAGAGGATGTAGCGCATGAGCCAACATTTAAAGAGCGCGTGAGTGAAATTATTGAGTATATTGATGGTGCTGAATTAATCATTCATAATGCTAAGTTTGACTTGAAGTTTTTGGATCATCATCTTGGTGAGGTTGGTAAAAAAACAACCCTTGCTTATGCCGCCACTGCTATTGATACTTTGACTATGGCGCGTAATAAATTCCCTGGTGCTAAAAATAACCTTGATGCTTTATGCGATCGTTTTAACGTTGATCGCTCTAATCGTGGTTACCATGGAGCACTGATTGATTGCGAATTATTAGCACATGTTTATATTGGCTTAACTCGTGAACAAATTAGTTTGTTGGCAGAAGAAACTAAACAACAGGCAACGTCAAGTAAAGTATTTAGAAATTTTGCTTCTGCAGATTTAAACCTAGTTCCGGCAAAGCTTAGTGATGAAGAACACCATGCACACTTTGAATATCTGAAACAATTAGATAAAACCAGTAAAGGTTTTTGTCTGTGGTACAATAAATCTAAAGAGTTTATTGATGAGTAAATTCATTGCGTTACTGCCATGCGCAGGTAGTGGAAGTCGTTTTGGCTCAGTACTTGCCAAACAGTATCATTCGTTATGTAATAAAACAGTTTTGGACTGGACACTGAGCGCGTTTGAGACTGTAGCTGAAATTGGTGAGGTATTATTGGTTGCAAGTCCCGCTGATGAGCTGATTGATAAATACGCTACAAAATATAATAAAGTTAAAATTGCCAAGGTTGGCGGCACAACACGTGCTGAGAGTGTTAGTAACGGTTTACGGGCGCTGGAGTTGATGCCTGATGATTGGGTGCTGGTACACGATGCTGCGCGCTGTTGTGTTCATCCGGATGATATCCGTAAACTGATTAATCAACTAAAAAACGGAACTAATGGTGGAATTTTAGCCAGTAAGGCAGTGGATACAATTAAACAAGCAGATGCTGCTAAACAGGTATTAACAACACTAGATAGACAGTATATTTATATGGCTCAGACGCCACAAATGTTTCGCTATCAGGAACTTACTCACGCATTATCACGAGTTGATTTAGCCCAAGTTACAGATGAAGCGAGTGCCATTGAATTAGCTGGTGGAGTTGTGAAGATTATAGAAAGTAGTGCGCCAAATTTGAAAGTTACATTCCCATTTGATTTACAAATTGCGGAATTAGTTATTAATTCATACTTGCAGGATAGTATCTATGTTTAGAATTGGACAAGGATTTGATCTACATCGTTTAGTTGAGGGGCGTCCACTCATTATTGGTGGTGTTGAAATTCCATATCATCAAGGTTTAGATGGTCATTCGGATGCGGATGTGCTTATTCATGCAATTATTGATGCTTTAATTGGTGCTGCAGCACTTGGTGATATCGGGCATTTATTTCCTGATACCGATCCTCAATATGCTGGCGCGGATAGTAAAAAACTCTTAGCTAATGTTTATCAATTAATTACTGAGAGTGGCTATGTGGTTAATAATATTGATTCGACAATTATTATCGAAAAACCTAAATTACGTGATCATATTGATATGATGCGTGAAATTATTGCTAAATTGTTAAACTTACGCCTAGATCAGGTGAATATTAAAGCAAAAACCAGTGAGAAAATCGGGATTGTGGGGCGTGGTGAAGCAGCAATAGCGGAAGCTATTATACTGTTGGTTAAATAAATAATAAGTAAAGGTGTAAAGAGATGGATCAGAATGCATTAAAAAAATTGGTCGGTGAATATGTGATTAAATATATTAACGATGACGATATGATGGTGGGAGTGGGAACTGGTAGTACGGTAAAATATTTTATCGATGCATTAGCAAGCATTAAAGGACGAATTCAGGGAGCAGTTTCAAGCTCTGAACAATCTACGGCTTTACTTAAATCATACGGTATTGCTGTATATGATTTAAATTCAGTTGGTAGCTTGGATTTGTATATTGATGGAGCTGATGAAATAGATCATAATTTACATATGATTAAGGGTGGCGGAGCTGCGCTTACCCGTGAAAAAGTTATTGCTGCCGCATCCAAAAAGTTTATCTGTATTGCCGATGAAAGCAAGTATGTTAAGGTTTTGGGTAAATTTCCTTTGCCGGTTGAAGTGATTCCAATGGCAAGAAGTTATGTTGCTCGGGAACTGGTTAAACTTGGTGGAACACCTGTTTGGCGTGAAGGTGTGACTACTGATAATGGTAATTGGATTATTGATTTGCATAATTTACAAATCTTAAATCCAGTCGAATTAGAGCAAAAAATTAATAATATCGTTGGTGTAGTTACCAATGGTTTGTTTGCAATGCGCGGTGCTAATGAGTTAGTGCTAGGGCGCAGCAATGGCGTGGTAGAAGTAATAAACTTTTAGCATAAGCTGCTTCTTTAGTCCTTATACGTCGTCGTAAATCCTTTTCTGGTGCTCATGTACTTCGTGTACATTCCGCTCCTCAAAGAATTTACTCCTAGTCTAAGAACGAAATAATTGCTTATACAAAAAGTCTAATAAAGTAAAGTAAAATCCAATCAAGGGAAAATCATGACTGTTAATTTATTGGCAACAGTAGATCTAGGCTCAAATAGTTTTCGGTTATTAATTGGTAAGATTAATAGTGATGGTACGATAGTGCCATTAGACCAGATCAAGGAAACTGTTCGTTTAGCTAGCGGCTTAGATGCAAAAAATAATCTAACCAAAGAATCTCAACTTTTTGCATTAGAAGTTCTAACACGCTTTAGTGAACGTTTAAGTAATTTTAAGAAGTCACAGGTACGCGTAGTTGGTACCAGTACGCTTCGGGTTGCCAATAATGCAGCAGAATTTATCACGATTGCCAATAAAGCTTTAGGGTTTCCGATTGAGGTTATTTCCGGTAAAGAAGAAGCACGGTTGATTTATATTGGTGCAATGCATTCGTTGGCTTACACTACCGAAAAGCGTTTAGTGATTGATATTGGTGGCGGTTCTACCGAGTTTATCATTGGGGAGGGCTATGAACCACAAATCATGGAAAGCGTTACTATAGGTTGTGTTTCATATACTGGGCGCTATTTTACTGATGGGCAATTGACCGAAGCTAATTTTAATAATGCTATCTACGCGGCCAGAAGTAAGATCCAGAGTATGGAGCACTTGTTTGCTGAACATGATTGGTTATTGGCAATCGGAACTTCAGGAACTGCTAAAACCTTGTATGATATGTGTGTTGAAAATGGTTTATCGACTCAAATAAGCTACGACGGAATGTTACAATTAAAGAAAAAGCTTATTCGGGCTAAATCAATTAAAAATATTGCGATTACTGGAATCAAAGATGATAGGCGCGCGGTAATCGCTGGTGGTCTATCGATTATGTTGGCTATTTTTGAAGAGCTTGGTATTCGAGAGATGACTATTGCCGATGGGTCACTACGTGAAGGTGTGATGTATGATCTGATGGGGCGAAAGAGTGATTCAGATTTACGGGAGGTGACGGTTGTTGATTTAAAAAAGCGTTATGGGCTTGATATAGTTCAAGGTGAACGAGTTGCCAATTTAGCTGTATACATGCAAAGCCAGTTAATCCGTCCTGAAAAAACCAACCATGAAAATCGTAAATTGTTAATCTGGGCATGTGAGCTCTATGAAATTGGCTTGACTATTTCACATAACGATTATCACAAGCATGGAGCATATATTTTACAGAATTCAGATTTGGCTGGTTTTTCTAAGCCAGAGCAAACAATTATTGCAGAGTTAGTAAAAGCACATCGGGGTAGTGTGAGTAAGATATTTTTGAAACTCCGTAAAATGTATCGTGACAAAATTAAAATGGGCGTAGTATTTGCTTTGATCTCATTTAGGCTTTCTGTGATTTTAAATCGAGGACGTAAGGATTTTAATTTTATCGAGGTGCTGAAAGTGGACAATGTAAGCAAATCTGGATTTAGTTTGTTAATGAGTAAAGAATGGCTGACTAATAATCCGTTAACACTATTTTCGCTGAATGAAGAAATTGCTCAATGGCTGCCATTTGGTTATACCGTGAAATTAATTGGAGTTAAGGAAGATAACTAAATTTATTCTCTATCGTGGCGCAGAATGAAGTCGATAGTATTAATTTTAGGCGTTTCTTAGTTCGAAGTGACTTTGGTTATCATGTAAATGGTAAAAGTTGTGTTTGAATTAGAAGCGTGGTAAATTGATTTAGCTTGTTATTTTGAGTGGTTGTATGCTATAATGACGCCATATGATAAATTAAAACTAGTGAGCCTCTTCAGGCTCACTTTTTTGTTGGGTAGAAAATGAAGTTACAGCAAATACTGGAGCAAACGATTCCGGGACTTGGTTTTGAACTGGTGGATATCGAGATTACGCCAGCCAAAATTATTCGAGTGTTTATTGATAAAGAAGGTGGACTTAGCGTAGAGGATTGCGCTGATGTTTCTAATCATCTTAGTCGTCTTTTTGTAGTTGAAGAAGTTGATTATAATCGCTTGGAGATTTCGTCACCTGGTTTAGAGCGTCCATTGAAAAAAATTGAAGATTATCAGCGATTTGTTGGACGTTTGGCTAAAATTAAAACTAATGAATTATTTGATGGTTTAAAGGTTTTTCAGGGGCGGGTTATTGCAGTTGAAGGTAGTGTAGTTAATCTTGAACTAGAAGATAAACAAATATTTAAAGTTGATTTTGCGAGTATCAGTCGTGGGCGACTAATTTTTGAACCTAAGCCAAAAGAAAGTAATAAAGGGGGAAGTAAATGAGTAAAGAAGTATTAATGCTGGTTGATGTACTGGCTAAAGAAAAAAGTTTGGATAAAGAGATTGTTTTTGATAGTCTAGAAAAGGCGTTGGCTTTTGCTACTAAACGTAGTTTTGAGGGTGAGTTTCCTGAGATTGAGGTCCATATTGATCGCCACAGTGGTAAGTATAAAACTATTCGCAAGTGGAATGTTGTAACAGATGTTGATTTTTATGATGATGATAAAGAATTATCTCAATCAGATATCGCTGAGAATCCTGATCGTTACGGTAGTGATGTTAAAGTTGGCGATGTAATTGAAGAAGAGCTGGAGAATGTGGATTTAGGGCGTGTTTCGGCACAAACGGCACGTAATATTATTGCGCAGCGAATTAAAGATGCCGAACGTGAGCAAGTGTTGACCGAATATTTATCACGTAATAATGGAATTATTGTTGGTAAAGTACGTAAGTTTGAGCGTGGTAATGTGGTTGTTGATTGCGGAAAAATTGAAGCAATTATCATGAAGCCAGACTTGATTGAAAAAGAAGTTTTAAAACCAGGCGATGTGGTAAAAGGATTCTTTGATAAAGCTAATCCAGTTGTAAAAAATGGTCGTTTAACAATTTCACGTGCTAGCACTGGTTTCTTGGCGAAACTTTTGGAAAATAATGTACCTGAAATTTCGAATGGTCGGATTGAAATTAAAGCAATTGCACGTGATGCGGGTAATCGTTCTAAAGTGGCAGTTAGTTCTGGCGATGCCAGAATTGATGCTAAAGGTGCAGTGATTGGTTTTAGAAACCAACGGATTGACAGTGTAACCAAAGAGTTATTCGGTGAACGAGTTGATGTGGTTGATTATGATAGCGATTTAGCTCAATTTGCCCTTAATGCTTTGGCACCAGCTGAAATTGATAGCGTGGTAGTTGATGAAGAAAAACGTACGATTGATGTGATTGTTGAAGATGATAAATTAGGCTCAGCAATTGGTCCAGATGGAATAAATGTACGCTTGGCGAGTAAGTTAACTAACTGTACGATCAATATTTTTGGTAAAACTGAAGCTAAAGATAAAAAACAACATGAGCGTGCAGACTTAATTACGATGTTCAATGATGCATTGGATGTTGATGATGATATTTCCGAATTATTGATAGATAATGGCTTCTCTTCATTGGAAGAAGTTGCTTATGTTGATGTTGAAGATCTATTGGTAATTGAAGATTTTGATGAGGATGTAGCTAAAGAATTACAAGATCGTGCCAAAAATAAGCTATTATCTAAAACAATCCGCTATAAAGATAAAATGGATAGACTGGCGACTGAATTATCTGCAGTTGTTAAGTTTTCACAAGATGTTTTATTGCAGTTGGTTGAACACGAAGTTTTATCACTAGATGATTTTGCTGATTTAGCAGGAGATGAATTGATGGATGTGATTAGTATTGATTCCGAGACTGCAAATAAATTAATTTTAAAAGCCCGTGAAGTTTGTGGCTATTTTCAAGAGTAAGGAATAAGAATGACAATTAAAGAATTTGCTCTTGAGCTCAATATTTCACAAAATGAATTATTGACTAAATTAGCACAAGCCGGAATTAATAAAACTCTACAAGATGAACTATCTGCAGAAGATAAATCAGTTTTTTTAGAATTTCTAAGTGGTGCTGCATCTAAACCTAAAAAATTATCGTTAGGTAAGAAAAAAGACGCCGATGTTGCGCATAAAGAAGAAACTGATGAACAGCGTTCTAGCAATACGATCAAAGTTGAAATTAAACGTAAAAAAGTCATGCATAAAAATGTTGGCGAAGATGAAAGTGTAACCGAAACTGCTGCTAGTACACCAACGCATAAAGCCGCTGCTTTGGTGGATGCTGCACCAAATGTTACTGAAGTCAAAGAAGTTATTGCTGCTCCAGTAGTTAAAGAAGTTTTTGTTACTAAAACTGAACGACCGGCAAAGACTAACCATCCTGATGTTAGCAGCAGTAATGATGATAACCGTAAAGGTGCTAAACCTGCGGTAGCTAAAGTGGCAAAAAAAACAAATAAAATGAAAGTCATCGGTAAGGCTGATTCAAGTCTGGAAGATGGTGTATTAGACGATGAATTTACCGATATTGAGACTGTGATTGAAACAGAAGAGGTAGTGGCAATAGAAGAAACTAAGCCAACTCCAACGCCACAGCATCACCATAAAGCTCCTCATCACCGTAAGCCTGAGCATAAAACTAAAGCGGTGCATAAAATGCCTAAGATTCAAGAGTTCCAGAAACCTGTTAAACAACAAATTATGGAAGTAGCAATTCCTGAAGCAATTACGGTTGCTGATTTAGCGCATAAGATTTCGGTTAAAGCTTCGGAAGTTGTTAAACGACTGATGAAAATGGGTATGATGGTTACCATTAATCAAGCGATTGATCAGGATACCGCAATTTTGGTGGTAGAGGAGCTTGGTCACAAAGCTATTGCATCACAAGCCAATGATCCAGAGAGCTTCTTGGATGAAGTTATTGAACATAATGCTAGTGAAATGATTCATCGTGCACCTGTCGTTACGGTGATGGGACACGTCGATCATGGTAAAACTTCATTGCTGGATTATATTCGTAAAGCAAAAGTTGCCGCTGGTGAAGCTGGTGGAATTACCCAACACATCGGTGCTTATCATGTCGAAACAGATAATGGAATGGTGACATTTTTAGATACGCCAGGGCATGAAGCGTTTACGGCATTACGTGCACGCGGTGCTCAGTTAACTGATATTGTGATTTTAGTGGTAGCTGCTGATGACGGTATTATGCCACAAACGATTGAAGCAATTAATCACTCTAAATCAGCAGGAGTGCCAATTGTAGTTGCCATGAATAAAATGGATAAACAAGGCGCGAATATTGAAAAAATCAAACAAGAGTTAACCGTCCATGAAATCGTTGCTGAAGATTGGGGTGGTGATGTAATGTGTGTTCCGGTATCTGCGAAAACGGGTATGGGAATTGACGATCTCCTTCAGGCGGTATTATTGCAAGCAGAGGTTTTAGAGCTTAAAGCTCAGGTTGATGCTCCAGCAAAAGCGGTAGTTATTGAGTCTAAGCTTGATAAAGGTCGTGGTTCGGTTGTAACCGTATTGGTACAATCAGGTACACTTCGTAAAGGTGATATCGTGCTTGCCGGTACCTGTTATGGTAAAGTTCGCGCGATGATTGATGAACGCGGTAAACCTGTTGATTCTGCGGGTCCTTCAATTCCAGTTGAGATTCTTGGTTTAGCTGATGTACCAAGTGCAGGGGATGATTTGATCGTAGTTAAAGATGAGCGTAAAGCGCGTGAAATTGCAACTTTCCGCGATGATAAAATGAAAAATGAGCGTTTATTACGCCAGCAAGCAGCTAAATTAGATAGCTTATTTGCCGCGAATGGTTCGCAAGAAGTTAAGACATTGAATATTATTATTAAATCAGATGTGCAAGGTTCTTACGAGGCGCTTACTCATTCATTACAACGCTTATCAAATGAAGAAGTACAAGTTCAGGTAGTTCACGCTGCAGTTGGTGGGGTTAATGAGTCGGATATTAATCTGGCAATCGCATCTAATGCGGTAGTTGTAGGATTTAATACCCGTGCCGATAATAATGCTAAGAAGCTGGCTGAAAGTAATAATATTGAGATCCGTTATTACAATATTATTTATGAAATAATTGATGATGTTAAAGCTGCGTTGTCTGGTTTACTATCACCAGAAAAACGTGAAGTAATCACTGGTAATATTGAAATCCGCCAAGTGTTTACGATTAATAAATCTATAATTGCTGGTTGTATGGTGCTTGATGGTACTGTGAAACGTAGTGCGCGTATTCGCATTATTCGTGATAGTATGGTGGTTCATACCGGTGAATTTAGCGGCTTACGTCGTTTTAAAGATGATGTTAAAGAAGTTAAAGCTGGTTATGAATGTGGTGTCTCAATAAAAGATTATCATGACATTAAAGAAGGTGATATTATTGAAGCGTTTGAAGTTTCAGAAATACAACGAAGCCTTTAATTAAAAAGCTGCTCGGTTTTTACCGGGCAGTTATATACTCAAACTGATTCGAAATACTAGTAGGCGATTTATGACGAAGCCTACAGGTAGTAGGTGGGGAATAAATCAACGACCTAGGATGATGAATCTGGTTGAGTATACAATTAAAAATGAAAGTTTAAATAATTAGATGAAAAAAAGTGCTAATCGTGCCACCCGGATGGCAGATCAGATTCAAAAAGACATTATGTCGATTCTACGTGCTAAAGTCAAAGATCCGCGAATTAGTTGGGTTACGGTTAATGACGTAGAAGTAACTAATGATTATTCATTAGCCAAAATTTATTATTCAGTTTTACAAACAGAACAACGGGATGGAATAGCCAAAGCTCTTGAAAGTGCAAAGGGTTTTATTCGTTCAGAGTTATCTAAAGGTTTAACTACCTACACGGTTCCACAGTTGAAATTTATTTTTGATGAATCATTAGAGCGTGGTTCGCATATTTTAAGCTTAATTAGCAAAGTTGCTGATGAGTATGATGAAGAACCCGAAGCAGAAGACAAAGAAACCAATGAAGAAAATCCGCAATAAAATTGACGGTGTTTTGCTCTTGGATAAACCGCTTGGTTTATCGAGTAATCAGGCTATTCAAAAAGTAAAATGGATTCTAAATGCAGAGAAAGTAGGGCATACTGGTACCTTAGATCCTTTAGCAACAGGCCTTTTACCGATTTGCTTAGGGCAAGCAACTAAATTTGCCGGATATTTACTTGATGGTGATAAAGAGTACATTGCTACAGCTCAACTAGGAGTTATTACTGATAGTGGCGATAGTGAGGGAAATTTGCTTGAAACACGTGCGGTGGATACCGATTTAGAGCGGGTTTTATCTTCATTTGAGCATTTCGTTGGTGAGATAGTGCAAATCCCTCCGATGTATTCGGCGCTTAAACATAATGGTCGTCCATTATATGAGTATGCGCGGGCTGGGATTAAAATTGAGCGTCCAGCGCGTAATGTTACGATTCATTCATTGTGTTTAGAAAATTATAATCCTCAGTTGCAACAAATTACCTTTATTGCACGGGTTAGCAAAGGAACCTATATCCGAACGCTAGCGGAAGACATTGGTAATCTTTTAGGATGTGGTGCATCACTAATTGCATTACGGCGAACTAAAACCAATCAATTTCAGATCCAAGAAGCAATTACGCTCGATGATTTAGCCGCCAATGGGCTAGATGATCAGCGGCTATTGGCTGTTGATGTTCTAACTGAAGAGTTACAATCATATGAACTAACTGATGCAGAGTTTGCCGTCGTTAAATTTGGTAATATTGCATCAAGTTTAGAGAATAAATATCCGTTAAATCAAGATTATCGCTTATATTTTAAACAACACTTTCTTGGTGTCGGTTATTTTAATGCGATTGAAAATCAGATCTTTCTCCATCCAAAACGTATAATCTCAAACCTAAGCACTTTATTAGCATAGTTTTTTTATTGTGCTAATTCAATGGATTGCTTCAACTGGATTTTGGCACTTTTTTAAATTACACCACATTACAAACATTTATAATGTAACTGTCTGTGTTGTTTATAACAGTACAGCATAGTACATGTTGTATACAGTTTAGTTACTTTAAAGCTGTAACCTAATAAACTAATTTAAAGAGTCATAAAATAGCATGACATGCAATAAAATATTGAAAATTTACCAAACGTATTGGTGTTCCAATATTTATTAGATATTAAAAAGTGCCAAAGTCCAGTTCATGTACCTATCAGTAAAACTAATACTATTATCCGTATTGGATGATTAATCCTAAAAATGGCAGTTAGCCCTGTTGAATACCGAGATATTTTACAATTTTCTATTCGCTAGAGTTATTAACAATTAACATTTTTGCCACACTTAATTTGGCTTCGCAGCTGCATGTCTTACGGCATATGTGGTTGTTGTTAGTTGTTTGTTTTGTTGTTGTTTTCCCATGAATTTACTGAAAGTCTATGGTAAAATAATGGCCATTGTTAATAAAATGGAAATTTCGTTCTAATTTTTTGCAATTTAATTTTTAAACCGTACTTTACTGAGAACTACACCAATTTTTATTTGACACGTAACATACTGATATAATTCACGTACAAGTGCTGGTTTTATAGAAAAGCTGAGTTTTTGATGCCAAAATCTCTAACTTTATGTCAAAAGTGTATTTTTTATGTGGCAAACGCATTTATTCTTAGCCTATTTAATTATGAGTGCATGTGGTTAATATATGTATATCAATGTGTTATAGAATTTGTGTAGTTCTCGGTACTTTAAGTAATGATGCAACTATTCGTGTAGCTATTTTGTTATTAACTTTTACTTGAAAGTAATTAGTATAAATGGGTAAATTAATTATTTCTTTATTTCTTGTTGTATGTATTTCATCTTGTGATAATAAACCGAAAGAGATGAAATCTCAAGTAATGAATAGCATTGAGAACATAAATAGCGCAGACTGTTCAGCAATTATTAGAATAGCTGCTGATGCAGCTTCATCAGTAATGGGTATCTGGAGATTAAATTCAACCGGAATGATTCCAGCTACCGAAAGTACAATATTGGCTACAGAACAAAATAGTAACGATTATGCTGCATATTTATTGTCTGCTTTTCTCAACAAAAACAATTACTCCTCCAATGATTTACAATTTTGTATTGAACAATATTCCAGATATCATGATAAACATATTTGATAGAAATACGAGGATAAGATCCAATCAAATATTTAATATGGTTATTACTAACTCATATCAACATGAATTAAATAATAACGCTCTTAATTTCACCATAGAAACATACAAGGCTCAGTAAAAATTTAGATGTACTATACAAAAAGGCATTAATTATGAAAAAATTATTTTTATATTTACTGTTAGGTTATACAAATGCTAACGCTGATTGTGTGATGCTTTGTAAAGACCAAAAATATACTCTAGCTTACCCAGAATGTTTAAAAGAAGCTGAGGCTGGGGATATTGATGCAATGTATAATGTTGGTCATCTGTATAATGATGGAAATGGTGTAACACAGGATCATACTCAGGCTTATACATGGTGGTTAAAAGCAGCTAATCAAGGCAATGTTAAGGCGATGTATAATGTCGGTCACCTGTATTATGATGGTAATGGTGTTGACCAAGATTATACGAAGTCTTGTAACTGGATGACTAAAGCAGCAAATAAAGGTTTTGCAAACGCAAAAAAAGCAAAAAAGATAATTTGCGCATTAGCAAAAAAACCATTAATGTCTAAACGAGATTGCATGAAACAATCTATTTATAATATTAATCATGATAATATAAATTTAGGATACAAATTAGATCAAAGAGGTCGAAACTACTATTATATCTACAGTATTGGACAGTGTCAAGCAATTGATGACTATAAAAATGGAGTAGGCATGAGTGATCAAGTATCATTCCATAAAGTTGCTTTTCCTAATAGCAAAGAAAAACCAGTGAATACATTAATAGGTAAAATTTACACAAGCGAAGTAGCTTCTATAGCATGGAATGGTTATGCTAACGAATATTTTAGGTTAAAAATTCAGGATCCTAAACAACATCAATTTAATAGTAATGAATCAAATAATTATGCAGATTTAATAATAAATACAGTCAAGCCGTTTGTCGTTATTCCTGAAGATGTTGATGTTAGAGCAAGTGCTACTATTAGAGTAGAATTTAATCCAACTTTGGATATAAAATCTGTTAAGCTGACAAAATCTAGTGGAAATTCATCATATGACAAAAATATTGAGAGTGCAATTTGGGCAGTTAAAAAGTTTCCGCCTTTACCAAATGGAGCTAATTTTGTTGATTATAGGGTAATACAATTAACTTTCCGACCCCAATAACTTTATTCGTAACTATCAGCCCTAGCTAAAATAATGGTCATTGTTTATAAAATGAAAATTCCGTTTAATTTATTTGCAATTTAATTTTTAATCCACACTGTGTTAAGTATAAATCAAAAACTAGGAATTTATAAATGGCAAGTCTTTACAAATATTTTACAGAAAAAGATCATATGGACTTATTTATGGCTGGAAATGTTAGATTTTCCAGTTTAGCATATTATAAACATTTAGAAAATAATGGTACAATCTCAGATGAAAATGAGGGTGAAGCAGTGTTTTCACCTAAAAAAGAAACTATTGCTAAATTAATACTAACTCCACACGATATAACAAGAAAACCAATAGCACTAAATCCAATAATTCTAGCAAGTGATCCAGAGCTCAAGATTCTTCTCCGTGATTATTCTCATTATTTCACTTTTTGTTCTTCACACAAAAATGTTGCAAATGACTTTACTAATGAAAATAACAACTATAAATATTTTGTTGAATTTGACAAAGATGATTTCAATAATAAATTTGAGGAACTTATTAAAGAATACAGAAACATATATGAGAAAAACAACCAAGATCAAAAGCTTAACTTTTCTAAAATAAGCATTAATAATATTGATTATTTACTATTTTGCCGATGGGAAAGCTTACCATATGGGAAAGTTACATATTATGATTATAGACAATCATTTATAAAAGATAATCATCCAGCTATGAGAAAAACTAATGATTTTAAGTCACAACAAGAATATAGACACCTTATATATGTAAATTATTTTAAAGATGATACAACTAAAAGTCATGAGGAGCAATTAATGAATCACAAAAAATATAACAATGTTGATACAGATATAGAAGATTCAGGTTTTTTTAATACACTTAATATTGTTATCGAATTAAAGGATTTAAAAATCATTAATTCTGGTAAAATAAGGTCGTAAGCGCTCCATTAAGTATATATTGACGTATTGGAGCAACTTAAAGCATGGTGATGTTTATAGTATTATTGATAAGTCATGGTTAATAAGCGTAGCGTAGGGAATTAAGCTTTTGGTTGGTAATCTAGACCAATATTCCATGGCAGGAGTTTTCCATGATCCTCAATACTCTGGGGTACGCGCAGTCAAATAACATTCATGTTCCAAAAAGTTTAAATGACGCCAACTCTTCTCAACCGTGTCATATGCCTTGTATTCACCATCAATTCCGCTAATACCAAATGTAGAACCTTTAACAAAATCTAACATGATGTTTAGCTTTTTCTGTTTAACATCAAAATCAATCCTTTTTACAAATCATGGTTTTTCAATATGAAGGGCTGTACTAAAAAGAGTCGAAATATGCATAATAAATTAACCCTAAATAATTAAAGATAGCATAATTTTAACCATTTATTAATCAAACAATCTAAGTGGTTACCCACTCATTTTTCAAAAGAGCTATTTTTATTTAAATATAATAAATGCTTATGTAATAGTACGATTATATAATCTAAATAGTTGCGAAAAATTTTTGACAGCTGCTGAAATATTATGGCATAATAAGCACCTCAACGAAAAGAGGCATCTAGTGCAAGCTAGTGTGCGGGAGTAGCTCAGTTGGTAGAGCACAACCTTGCCAAGGTTGGGGTCGCGAGTTCGAGTCTCGTCTCCCGCTCCA